>NZ_JBEDTY010000002.1:0-117628 GCF_040119285.1 Alcanivorax sp. | reverse complement strand
AGCCAGTCCACGGAAACGTAGCATCTGGCATGGCGGCAGTGTCCTTGTTGTGTTGCTTGGTCGCACAAACAACTTAACTCGGTGCACTGTCCGCCCATACCTATTTCACTCTAATCCGCGATGAACCAAAAAAAAACGGAGCCAATGGCTCCGTCTTTTTATGTCCAACAGCTTAAGACATGTTTGACAGAATTGCGCCTTTTACCGCGTCCAGATCCGCATCAATGGTCACCATGCGGCTGTCCTGACACTGGGCAATGGCCGTATCAGGGTCTTTCAAACCATTGCCCGTCAGCGTGCAGACAATGGTAGAACCTTCCGGAATCTTGCCAGACTGGATATCTCGCATGGCGCCACCGATTGACGCGGCGGAAGCAGGCTCACAGAAAATGCCTTCTTTTTCTGCCAATAATTTCTGTGCAGTCAAAATTGCGTGATCGCTAAGCTCGTCGAACCAACCTTGGGACTCTTCCTGCAACTTCCAGGCCTTGTCCCAGGACTGCGGGTTACCGATACGAATAGCGGTGGCCACCGTTTCCGGATCCTCGACCCGCTCGCCACGCATAAAGGGTGCAGAGCCTTCAGCCTGATAACCAACCATCTTCGGCGCCGCATTTACGATGCCTGATTTGTGATATTCGCTGTAGCCCATCCAATGTGCAGTAATATTACCGGCATTGCCCACAGGCAGGCAGTGGTAGTCTGGCGCGCGCCCCAGCTCTTCCACGATTTCGAAGGCAGCAGACTTCTGACCTTGCAGACGATACGGATTCACCGAGTTCACGATGGTCACCGGTGCCTTGTTAGCCACCTGTTTAACCAACTCCATACCTTGATCGAAATTGCCACGGATCTGCATGATCACGGCACCATACATCATCGCCTGAGCCAGCTTGCCCATGGCAATCTTGCCTTCCGGGATGAGTACAAAAGCGGTAATGCCAGCACGGGCTGCATAAGCAGCTGCAGCGGCAGAAGTGTTGCCGGTGGAAGCACAGATGATGGCATTGCTGCCCTCTTCCACGGCCTTGGTCACCGCCATGGTCATGCCACGGTCCTTAAAGGAGCCCGTGGGATTAAGACCTTCGTATTTGACGTAGATATCCACGTCCTTGCCCAGCAACTTGGGAATATTCTTCAGGCGGATTAGCGGGGTATTCCCCTCCCCCAAGCTGATGATCGGCGTGTCATCATTCACCGGCAGGTGGTCACGGTAGCGGTTGATCAAGCCAGTGTAACGGTCACGAAAAGGCATAGTCAGGTCTCTCTTGATTAACTTGCACCGCAACACGCTTACACGCATCACGATTTTGGCGTGCAGACGTGCGGCGTGCAGCCTGCAAGCGTTTTATATTCAGGCGTCCAGCATCTCTACCCTGATCCGCATTATATCGCTATCTACGGCGTCAAGGGCACCGATCTTGGCGAGGGCCGCACTCATGTCACCTTCGAGGACCACATGGGTCATCATGACAATGGGCACCAAGCCCTGATCCACATCACGCTGCACCAAGGCATCAATGCTGACATTGTTGTCGCTGAGAATGCGCGTTATATCAGCCAGTACACCGGTCTTATCTTGCACGTGCAAGCGCAGGTAGAAGCTACAGGACACATCCTCGATGGTGAGAATCGGCTCATCTGACATCTGGTCAGTATGGAAGCCCAGGTAAGGTACCCGCTCGTCGTAGTCGACGGTCAGCGCACGGCCCAGTTCGATAATGTCAGCCACCACCGCAGACGCGGTGGGCTCGGCCCCCGCACCTGCACCGTAGAACAGGGTCGGCCCGACGGCGTCGCCGTCGATCATGATCGCGTTCATTACGCCATTCACCGCAGACAGCATGGTTTCTTTGGGAATCAGAGTTGGGTGCACACGCAGCTCAATTCCGTTGCCGGTGTCCTTGGCAATGCCCAAGTGCTTAATACGGTAGCCAAAGTGTGCGGCGCTGGCCACATCTTCGGTGGTAATCCGGCTGATGCCCTCGGTGTAGACCTTGGAAAATTGCAGCGGAATACCAAAAGCAATGGATGCCAGAATGGTTAGCTTATGGGCCGCGTCAATGCCTTCCACATCGAAGGTGGGGTCCGCTTCCGCATAACCCAGTTGCTGCGCTTCAGCCAGCACGTCATCAAAAGCACGGCCACCCTCTTCCATTTCGGTAAGGATAAAATTGCCGGTGCCATTAATGATGCCCGCCAGCCAGTTCACGTGGTTCGCGGCCAAGCCTTCACCCAAAGACTTGAGAATCGGAATCCCGCCAGCCACAGAGGCTTCAAACGCCACATCCACGCCATTATCCTGGGCGGCCTGGAAGATCTCGTTGCCGTGTTCGGCAATCAGCGCCTTGTTGGCAGTGACAACGTGTTTGCCATTTCTGATGGCGGTAAGCACCAACTCACGGGCCGTATCAATGCCGCCAATAAGTTCTACCAGAATGTCGATATCCGGGTCTGTCGCCACGGCAAAAATATCGCGAGAAAGGCGAATATCACTGGTATCACAGGCCGCATTGTCACGGCGCGCACCGATATGGGTGATTTCAATCGGACATCCTACGCGGCGAGCAATATCCCGCGCGTTACGCTTCAATACATTCACGGTGCCTGAACCTACCGTACCCAGACCAGCAATACCCACTTTCACCGACTTCACGACATTTCCTCTCTTTATTCAGGGGCGCCGGGGCGCATCCTGTTAGCCCAGCAGCCCATCCTGACGGAACATCTTTTTGATGCCGCGTATGGCCTGCCGGGTACGTTGTTCGTTTTCAATCAGTGCAAAGCGCACATGATCATCGCCATAATCACCAAAACCCACGCCCGGCGACACTGCTACACCGGCTTCGATAAGCAGCTTCTTGGAAAACTCCAGCGAGCCCATGGCCCGATAGGGCCCCGGGATTTCCGCCCAAACAAACATGGTGGCGCGGGGTTTCTCAACTGGCCAGCCAATGTCGCCCAAGCCTTCTACCAACACATCACGCCGTTGACGGTACATCTCGCAGATTTCCGCAACACAACTCTGGTCCCCTTCCAGGGCCGCGATGGCTGCCACCTGGATCGGCGTAAAAGTGCCGTAGTCCATGTACGATTTGATCCGGGCCAGGGCATGGATCAAGTCTTTGTTACCGCAACAGAAACCCACCCGCCAACCGGGCATGTTGTAACTTTTGGATAGGGAAAAGAACTCCACCGCCACATCCTTGGCACCCTCTACCTGAAGAATGGACGGTGCTTTGTAGCCATCGAACACGATATCCGCATAGGCGATATCGTGCACCACCCAGATCTGATGCTCACGGGCGATAGCGACCACTTTCTCGAAGAATTCCAACTCCACGCACTGCGCGGTGGGATTGCCAGGAAAATTGAGCACCAACATTTTCGGCTTGGGCCAGGATTCCTTGATCGCCCGCTCCAGCTCGACAAAGAAATCCACGCCCTTAACCATGGGCACATGGCGGATATCTGCATTGGAAATCACAAAGCCGTAGGGGTGGATCGGGTAGCTAGGGTTCGGCACCAATACCGTATCGCCGGGACCCATAGTCGCCAGCGCCAAGTGCGCCAACCCCTCTTTGGAGCCGATGGTGACAATGGCTTCGGTTTCCGGATCCAGATCCACCTCATATCGGCGCTGATACCAATCTGTCATCGCCTTGCGTAAGCGAGGGATGCCACGTGACTGTGAATAGCGGTGCGTGTCTCCTCGCTGGGCGGTCTCTGTGAGCTTATCGACAATGTGCTTCGGGGTGGGCTGATCCGGATTACCCATGCTGAAATCGATAATATCCTCACCCCGTGCTCGCGCAGCTGCCTTCATCTCTCCAACAATGTTGAAGACATAGGGAGGCAAACGACGGATTCGCTGGAAATCGGTTTCCACGACAACACCTTGGGTGGGAATAAAAGAAGGCGGACACATTAACGGCGCAACTGGGCGCCGTCAATGTATCCGCCCTGTGTTTACAGCAGCAAAGCGCCGTAACACGGGGGCTGCAGACTGATCAGTCCAGTCGCTTGAGCAAATCTTTCGGTGGCAAATAACCCCCCAGTTGCTTGCCCTCGGTGGTATAGATTGCCGGCGTACCACGCACTCCAAATTTCAAGCCCAACTGGTATTGCTCATCCACCGGCTTAGCACACTCACCTAACTCGGCATCACTAATCTTTTCGTTGAGCTTGGCATCGGTCAGCGCTTGAAGGCGGTCTTCTGCACACCAGATATGGCGCATGGCCTCTGCCGCCTTGGTAGTGGGGCCACCACGGGGAAAGGCCAGGTAATGCACAGTCACGCCCGAGTCCATGTATTCCTCAATATGGCGGTGCAATTTGCGGCAATATCCGCAGGTAATATCAGTAAACACATACACTTCTGCTGTCTCTTCAGGCGCCACATACGTGATCATGTCGTCCTTGTTTAACGTCTTGATGCCGTCGGCGCGAACTTTTTCCAGTCGCTGCTCGGCCGGGTTGATCACCTCCCCATCTTTTAACTCCAGCAATTTACCAACCAACACAAAGCGGCCATCCTCACTCATATAAACGGTTTCGCCACCGTTCACTTCAAGCTCCAGCATGCCCGCCATGGGTGCAGCGCGCACATCACTGACTTCAACCCCGTCAAAAGCTTTCTCGAACGCCGCTTTGGCTTGATCGCCATCGATTTCGGTATTCTCTTTGGTACTTTCAGAACTGGCCCCACAGGCGGTCATCAGCCCCAACAATACAAATAGCAAACCTTTTTTCATTGTGTCGTACTCCTTCTCTTACCTGTGAGAACCTGCCAACAGGCTCAGGTTCCTGATCGGGGATGATGTTTTTGGTAAACGTCTTGTAACCGCTGCTGCGCCACATGGGTATAAATCTGCGTGGTCGACAAGTCCGAATGGCCCAACAACAGTTGCACCACTCGCAAATCCGCACCGTGATTCAACAGATGCGTGGCAAAGGCATGGCGCAGTGTATGGGGAGAAAGCTTTTTTTGCACCCCTGCGATCTTTGCCAACTGTTTGATTCGATACCAGAATGTCTGTCGGGTCATACAAGTCCCACGGCGGCTGGGGAACAGTAACTCTTGGTTGCCGGCCGTTGCATTACCCCCCATCAGCAACGCCCGTCCTTCACGCAGATAACACTCCAGCCAGTGCAACGACTCTTCACCCAACGGCACCAAGCGTTCCTTATCGCCCTTGCCGATCACTCGAATCACGCCTTGGCGCGGGTTTACCTGGCTTTGCGTCAACGTCACCAATTCAGTGACCCGCAAACCGGTGGCATACAACACCTCCAGCATGGCCCGGTCGCGCAACCCCAAGGGCGTGGACAGGTCTGGCGCTGCCAACAGCGCCTCCACCTCCGCTTCGCTCAGCGTTTTCGGTAACGGCCGGCCCAGTTTGGGACGCTCAATCAGCAGGGCAGGATCTTCATCAATACGCCCCTCTCGCTTAAGCCAACGGTAAAAGCTTTTCACTGCAGACAACTGGCGAGCCACTGAGCGGGCGCTGAGGCCCTGTTGGTGTCGGTCAGCCAAAAACTCCAGCAGCAGATAACGCTCGCAGCCGAGTAAGCCTGCCTGCTGACCCTGCAACCAGCGAGCCAACTGGCTGAGGTCGCGGCGATAATTGGACAGACTATGCTCACTGAGTCCTTTTTCCAGCCACTGCTGATCCAGCCAGCTATCAATCAGCCGGCGGTGGTCTTCGGTGAGTTGTCCATCGATTGCCGTTCCCATGACGCCATCAAGCCTTATACAAAGAGAAAAAACAACGTGTTACGCGGGTACTCTCATGAACAGCCGTGGGCAGTTTTACTAAATATTACTCCCACGCCTGGCCACGTTAACGACAAACCCCGCCATTAAAGGCAACAATGGAGGCGAGCAACATTGTTAGAAACCGACACCAAGGAGAGCAATCGTGGGAATTTTATCTTGGATCGTATTCGGTCTTATCGCCGGTATCATTGCTAAATGGATTATGCCTGGAAAGGATCCGGGCGGTTTCATTGTCACAACGCTGATCGGTATCGCGGGCGCCGTGGTCGGCGGCTGGCTGGGCTCCATCACTGGCCTGGGCGGTTCGGTCAGCGGGTTCAGCGTAGGCAGCTTTGTCACCGCCATTATCGGTGCATTGGTGCTGCTGGCCCTGTACCGGCAGATGAAAAAGTCTTAGCAAACAGCTTCAAGCCGCACGAGGATCCAAGCTCCTGCTTAGCACAAAAAGCAGGGTTCGCGCTGCAATCAAAATGAGGCAGAGCCCCTTGTCGAATCAACGCTCGCCGATACGCAGGCACCGCGTTTGATGCAACTGCAAAGCGGCTCCTGCGTTGCAGTTTTGTGGCTTGGAGTTGTCGCTCTTTGCGGATGTTTAAGCCGCAGAGCGGACCCAAAAAAGCCGCTTCCTTTACGGGAAGCGGCTTTTTTGTTGGAGCAATCTACCGGGCCAGAGGTTGATTTCGCATGCCCTACAGCAAAGGCTAAACCAACATTCGCTCGCGGTAGAAGGGATCCGCAACCTACCGGATTTTTTCTTTGATCCGTGCGGACTTGCCTGAGCGATCGCGCAGATAGTAAAGCTTGGCGCGGCTCACATCACCACGGCGATTCACCTGGATGGAATCGATCAGTGGGCTATGCAGCTGGAATACGCGCTCAACGCCAACACCGTGGGAGATTTTACGCACGGTAAAGGCAGAGTTCAGACCACGATTACGACGAGCGATAACCACACCCTGGAACGCCTGCAGACGCTCACGGGTACCTTCCTTTACTTTTACTTGCACGGTAACAGTGTCACCGGCGCCGAATTCCGGCAGTTCGGTCTTCAGCTGGGCTTCTTCGATGCCCTGGATAATAAGGTTCTTGCCACTCATGGCAGTGCTCCTAATCAGTAGTTTTTGCTGTATGCGACGGCTGCTCGGCGATGTATTCATCCAGCAACTGTTGCTCTTCTTTGCTCAAGCCCCGCGCCCGGCGGGCCTCCAGCAGGTCTGGACGCTGTTGCCAAGTCCGTCCCAACGCCTGTTTAAGGCGCCAGCGGCGAATCAATTCATGATTGCCGCTGAGCAGTACCGGTGGCACTGCCTGCTCGCCATACACCTCCGGGCGGGTGTAGTGCGGGCAATCGAGCAGGTTTTCGAATTCACCCGAAAAAGAATCCTGCTCAGCGGAGTTCTGGTGACCCAGCACTCCGGGTATCAACCGGCTGACCGCATCGATCAGCACCAACGCCGGCAATTCGCCGCCGCTGAGGACGTAGTCTCCAATGGATATCTGTTCATCCACCTCGGCATCGAGCAAACGCTCGTCTACGCCTTCATAACGCCCCGCCAACAGTATCAGGCCGGGCTGCTCCGCCAACGCCACAGCCTTGGCCTGGGTTAACGGCTGCCCCTGAGGGGACAGGTAAATCACTTTGGCTGCCGGGTTGGCAGCGCGTGCAGCCTGCAAGGCTTTCGCCAGCGGCTCCACCTTCATCACCATGCCGGGGCCGCCCCCAAAAGGGCGATCATCCACGGTGCGGTGGCGGTCTTCGGTGAAGTCCCGTGGGCTCACCGTTTCCACCTGCAGCTGGCCATTATCGACAGCCCGCCGGGTAACGCCAAAGCCAGTAATCGCTTGCGCCATCTCCGGAAACAACGTCACCAGAGTGACGGCAAACGCAGGCTTCGTCGCCATCATTTAAAAGTCCGGGTCCCAATCTACTGTCATCTCGCCATCTGCAAGGCTGATAGCAGTGATCACATCGTCCGGGAGCCAGGGAATCAGGCGTTCACGCCGATCCAGGCTATTGCGGTCTCCGCGCACCACGACCACGTCGTTGGCACCGGTTTCCACCATGCGCATCACGCTGCCCAGGTCCATGCCATTCACATGTTTTACCCTCAGGCCAATCAAGTCGCGCCAATAGTACTCACCCTGGCCTGACTGAGGCAGCAAATCAGCGGGTACGCCGATATCCAGCCCCACCAGTGCCGCCGCCGTTTCCCGGTCGGATACGCCTTCCAGTTGCGCGATCAACCCTTTTCCCTGAGGCCGAAACCCGGTCACTTTCACCGGTTTCCATGTTCCAGCAGCGCTGGAACCGCCTGAGTTCAGGGCGGCCTGTTTCAGGTGCCAGGGCTGGTACTGCTGGAGGTTGTCCATGGGGTCGGTATGGGAATACACCTTTACCCACCCCTTGACGCCGTGCACCCCAAGGATACGACCGACTACCACCAACCGGGAGGACGTGCCCCCTTCAGCCGAAGAGGATTGTCCTCGCTCTGCCATCAGGCTGCCTTACGGGCCTGCTTGGCTAGGGTCTTAACACGTTCAGACAGCTGCGCACCCTTGGCAACCCAGGCATCCAGGCTTTCCAGGTTCAGCTTGAGAGGGATTTCACCGCCACGGGCGATGGGGTTGTAGAAACCCAGTTGCTCGATAAAACGACCATCACGTGCGTAACGGCTATCTGCAACAACGATGCTATAGAACGGGCGCTTCTTGGAACCGCCGCGAGCGAGACGAATAACTACCATGGTTTACTTACCTTATTTATCAATCCGGTTTCCCGGCCGAACCATCAACAAGACGCTCCGACCATCGTATCCGCTTGAAAGCCACCCGTGAGAAACACGCAGAGGCCGCGAAGGGCGCGAATTATACAGGGAGTCGGAGCAGGCAACAAGCATCACACTCCGTGCATTTTCATGCGCTTGTGAAAACACCTTTCTGAATGCGGACCTCTCGCACCCCAAGAGGCCTTTCTACACACACCGCTCCGCTCCCAAACGCAACGCGGGCAGAGGGGGGTGGATTGCCATCCCCTCTGCCCGCGCTCAACAGCTTGCGTCTTGAAACTGTCCCTACATCGGCGGCATGCCCCCTGGCGGCATACCGCCACCGGAACCGCCTTGGCCTCCGCCCCCCATCATGCCTTCCATGCCTCGCATCATGTTCTTCATGCCACCCTTGGTGCGCATCTTCTTCATCATCTTGGCCATCATTTTTTGCTGCTTGATGAGGCGATTGAGGTCCTGAATTTCCAGGCCGGCACCGGCGACAATGCGCTTCTTGCGTGACCCTTTGAGCAAGTCCGGGTTGCGACGCTCTTTCGGCGTCATGGAATCGATCAACGCTTCCATGTGCTTCATTTGCTTCATGGCAGCGGGATCTTGGGCTGCTTCCATCATCCCGCCCATGCCCGGCAGCTTGTCGAGCAGGCCAGCCATGCCGCCCATATTGCGCATCTGTTGGAACTGGTCCTTCAGATCCTCGAAGTCCATCGCCTTGCCTTTCTTGAACTTCTTGGCGATTTTTTCGGCTTTCTTTTTGTCCAGCTTGCGCTCGGCTTCTTCCACCAAGGACAACACATCGCCCATGCCGAGGATCCGGCTGGCAATACGATCCGGGTGAAACGGCTCCAAGGCATCGGTTTTCTCACCCATGCCGATAAACTTGATGGGCTTACCTGTCAGCTGGCGTACGGACAGCGCAGCACCACCGCGGGAGTCACCATCGGCCTTGGTAAGGATCACACCGGTGAGCGGCAAAGCCTCATTGAAAGCCTGGGCGGTGTTGGCCGCATCTTGACCCGTCATGGCATCGACCACGAACAGGGTTTCCACCGGGCTGATGGCGCTGTGCAGACGCTTGATTTCGCCCATCATGCCTTCGTCGACATGCAGACGACCGGCGGTATCAACGATCAGAACGTCCATATAGCGACGACGGGCTTCATCCAGCGCCGCGTTGGCAATATCCACCGGATCCTGATCGCTGGAGGATGGGAAGAAATGAGTCTCCACCTCACCAGCCAGGGTTTTCAGCTGCTCAATGGCCGCCGGGCGGTAAACATCCGCAGACACCACCATGACCTTCTTCTTCTCCCGCTCTTGCAGGAAGCGTGCAAGCTTGGCTACGGAAGTGGTTTTCCCTGCCCCCTGCAAACCCGCCATCAAAATAATGGCTGGAGGCTTAGTGGCCAAGTCCAGGCCATCGTTGGCGTCGCCCATGGTATGGACTAGCTCGTCGTTGACGATCTTTACGAACGCCTGGCCGGGGTTCAGGCTCTGCAACACCTCCTGCCCCAGAGCTTTTTCTTTCACCTGCTCGACAAACTCTTTCACCACCGGCAAGGCCACGTCGGCCTCCAGCAGTGCCTTGCGCACTTCGCGCAGGGTGTCGCGGATATTGTCTTCGGTCAGGGAACCCTGACCTGCCAGGCTTTTAAGCGACGATCCCAACCGATCGGTGAGATTCTCGAACATGGGTCTACCTCCAAATGCACCATGTCTGCGGTCAGGCGTGCCTGCCGCAGTGACAGGGGCGCAATTATAGCCCTCCTTGGGCATCAACGTCATGGGGCACGCTCTTATACCCTCCCATCCGGACACAAAATGAGAATGATTGTTGATAGACAACTGGCGGCTATGCCAGACTTCAGCGGGCTTGGTCCGGGAGCTTATACTCGGGCGGCTACTTCGGATAACAACGGCTTATGAACTTTTCCGTGATCACCGGCTTCGCGGCGTTTATTTTGTACCTCACCGCCTGCCTGATCCTGTATCGACAATTTCGCGGCAAGACGGTGCCGTCCCGGGCCAGCATCCTGATCCCCGGCACACTGGCTGTGATTGCCCACGGAGCCAGCCTGTGGCAGGTGATGATCACCGACGAAGGGCTGCAGCTAGGGCTGTTCCCCATCGCCTCTGTCACAGCAATGACGGGTGCCGCCGTGGTGCTTGCTTCCAGCTTGTATCGTCCTTTCGAGTGGATATCCGCTCTAGTGTACCCGTTTGCGGCGGCCACTATTCCCGCCATGCTATGGGTAAACACCGGCTATACTGCCCACCCGCTAACCCACGGGCTCGGCATGCACGTGCTATTTTCCATTATTGCTTACGCGGTACTGGCACTGGCCGCATGCCAGTCAATTCTGCTGTGGATTCAGGATCGCCAACTCAAAAGTGGCCATATCCGGGGGGTAATGCGCGTGTTCCCGCCGATCCAAGTGATGGAGTCCATGCTGTTTGAGGCGATCTGGCTGGGCGAGACTTTACTGACCATTGCCATTCTTAGCGGCTTTTTGTACGTGGACAATCTGTTTGCCCAACACCTAGTGCATAAAACCGTACTGACCCTGATTTCCTGGATAGTATTCGCTACTCTGCTCGGCGGCCGCTACCTGCGAGGCTGGAGAGGACGCACAGCCATTCGATTTACGCTCAGCGGTTTCGCGGTATTGCTGGTGGCCTTCTTCGGCAGCCAACTGGTACTAGAATTCATATTGGAGCGCTGAGAAATTAAACGATGAAAAATGCGCCAGCTGCCGCAGAAACGGGTTCAGGCTTAGGCCGTGTTTAAACGTTACACTTTCAACCCGTTTCTGCTTTCCTTGACACTTCAACCCCTCGACCCGAACAATAGCGGGCCGACTGGCGGATAAACGATATTTCCTTTGGATACCTACTCTGACGGGTGGCTGATTGGCGCCCTGATTATTCTCATTCTTGTTTCTGCTTTTTTTTCCAGTAGTGAAACCGGCATGGTGGCGATCAATCGCTACCGCCTTCGGCATTTGGCCCGCCAAGGTCAAAAAGCGGCCAAACGGGTCGAAACCCTGCTGAAGCGAACAGACCGTCTGCTGTCTGTCATTCTGATCGGCAACAATTTCGTCAATAACTTTGCCGCTACCGTAGCCGCTATTTTGGCCATCCGCTGGCTGGGCGACACCGGCGCAGCAGTGGCCCCTGTGGTGATCACCATCATCATGTTGGTGTTCGCGGAGATTACCCCAAAGACCTATGCCGCCATGCGCCCGGAACGGGTGGCCTTTCCCGCCAGCCTGATCCTCAAGCCTTTGCAGGTTGTGCTGGCACCCTTGGTATGGATGGTGAACGGGGTTAGCAGCATGCTGCTACGGTTGGGCGGCATTCGCCCCAACGAGCATGATGACGACCACCTTAGCCCAGAAGAACTGCGCACCGTAGTGAATGAAGCCGGCGGTCTGATTCCAGAAAATCATCAGAAAATGTTGCTTAACATCCTTGATCTGGAAACCGTCACCGTGGAGGACATTATGGTCCCCCGTAACGAGATGGTGGGAATCGACCTGGATGATGACATGCACGACATCCTCACCACTCTGCGCTCCAGTCAGCACACTCGTTTACCGGTATTCAACGGTGACCCGAACAACATGATCGGCCTATTACACCTGCGTAAATTGAGCCGTTTACTGCTCAAGGACGAAATTAACAAGGCTGAGCTAATGCAGTACACCGTCGAGCCTTACTTCGTGCCGGAAGCCACTTCCCTGCACCAGCAATTAATCAATTTCCAGAATGCCAAGCGCCGCATCGGCATAGTCGTGGATGAATATGGCGACGTACATGGCCTGGTCACCCTGGAAGATATTCTCGAAGAAATTGTCGGCGAATTTACCACCGATCTGGCGGCCACCAGCCAGGACATCCACCCACAGGAAGACGGCAGCTACGTAATTGATGGCTCCTCCACCTTGCGAGACATTAACCGCGCCTTGCAATGGGAACTCCCCACTGATGGCCCAAAAACGTTAAACGGTCTGATCCTGGAGTACCTTCAGGACATTCCCGACGCCAACATCTCGGTGAAAATCGATCGGTACATGATTGAAATCCTGCAGGTGAAAGACAATATGGTGAAGGCTGTGAGAGCGAGGAAAGCAGGGCAAGCTGACAGTTGATGGTAGGCAGTTGACTGTTGCGCGTGCCGAGTTAGCTTAAAATTAAAACGCAAAAGGCCGCGTCCAAAGCATGGGCGCGGCCTTTTGCGTTTTAATTCAAACCACCGTTTATCGCGCGGTCAACTGCCTACCATTCAACTGTCTTTTCAAACCCTGTCCGCAATCGGCGAGCCCACCCAGCCGAGAATGTCTGCTTCGTAGCGTTTTACCAGCGCACGCCCTTCAGTAATGGCTTCCTTTGCACGGTGAAAATCCATGAGTGCAAAATCTTCCAGCATGGGCACCAGTGTCACCTCAGGAGGATCACCAGCCATTCGCGAGCGGGTAATACGGTCCTGCATGATATTGATACTAGACGCCACAACATCAAAGAAACCCGGATCTTGGCCATCGCCTGAAGCAAAATAGCCCATCATCTTCTGCCAGATACTGCGTTCTTCAGCGGTCCTCTCTTCGCCTTCTGCTTGGCTACGAGTATCGCGAGACAGATGAGCCCCCACCAACTGTGCATTTAAATTCACTGCGATCACCACGTCCGCCCCCATGGCTCGAGCCGCAGAGACCGGCACCGGATTGACCAGGCCGCCATCGAGCATCCAGCGTCCCTGCATCTTCACCGGCGAAAATAATCCAGGCAATGCACAGGAAGCCCGGGCGGCATCCAGCACACGCCCTTTGGTAATCCAGACTTCCCGACCGCTGGTCATGTCTGTAGCAACGGTGACCAATTTCTTGTCCAGAGTTTCTATTTCAGGATTGTCGTGGTTATTCTGGAAAAAACCGAACAGCTTTTCCCCTTTTACCATGCCTCCGGAAAAGCTGATATCCAGCAAACCAAATACATCTTTTACCGTCAGGGACTCGACCCAATCGGCAAAGGCGTTGAGCGAACCCGTTACATAAGCGCCACCCACCAAGGCGCCAATAGAAGTACCCGCCACCACCTGAGGATGAACGCCGATCTCATCCAGTGCCTGAATAACGCCAATATGAGCCCACCCCCGGGCCGAGCCACTGCCTAACGCCAAGCCGACAACAGGCTGGACAGGCTCCTGGCTACCAATCTCGGTCGTCATTTATCGTTCTCCTTACGCACTACGCAGGGGGCTGGTTCGCCATTCATGCGCTGGTCAATCCGGCGAAACACTTCTCGCTTTTCATCATCCGAGAGCAACCCCCAGATGGAAATCTCTCCACCGGTACGGAAGCAGCCCACACAGATATCATCTTCATCCAATGCGCAAATCGACACACACGGCGACACCAGTTGCCTTTCAGTCATGGAACCGCTCGTCCACCTCCAGGTGCTGAGCAAACTCTTTCGCGTGGGCGACATAGTGCATGCTACCCATGGTCAACATGGCCTTATGCCCCTCACCAATTTCCTTCACCACCTTGGCAGGTGACCCCATAACCAGGGAATTATCGGGAATCTTCATACCTTCCGGCACTAGCGAGTTCGCGCCAATAATACAATTATTGCCAATAACAGCCTTGTTGAGCACCACCGCATTAATACCGATCAGGCTGTTATTACCCACTGTGCAGCCATGCAACATGACTTTGTGCCCCACTGTCACATCCTTACCCAGTTTCATGGGCACGCCGGGGTCCACGTGCAACACGGCACCGTCCTGAATATTGGTATTCTCACCGATTTCTATGACATCGTTATCCGCTCGCAGCACCGCGTTAAACCAGATACTGCTGTTGGCTTCCATGATCACCGAGCCTATGACGGTGGCGTTATCCGCTATCCAGTGGCCGCCACCACGTTGCTCTAAGCGACGCTCACCAATCTTATAAATCATGCTTTTCCCCTTTTTCTGATGCCCGGCGGCGGGTTATTTCACTTCGAACTCAATGCCCGTGTCATAAACATGGTTGATCAAGTCCAGAATCATGAAGGCAGTTAGCCCCCAAATACGCTTGTCTTCATAGTAATAGCTGGGAATACGGAACTGGCGACCAAACACATCGATAGGGCTGGAAAGCTCTGGTATCTCATCCAGGAAAAACTGCAAGGGGACCTGAAAAATCGTATCAATCTCGCCTGGCTCCGCTTGCAGCTGGGCCTCAGGACGAACAATGCCCACAAAAGGCGTCACTTTCATGCCATAACGGGACGCCAAAGGAGATAACTGCCCAAGTACATCCACATAATCCGGTGACAGCCCGACTTCTTCCTCACTTTCACGCAAAGCCGTCATCAACAAATCTTTGTCACCCGGATCCCGCTTGCCTCCAGGAAAGGCCACTTCGCCGGCATGAGTGGGCATGGAATTGGAGCGAACCGTCAGGATGATCTGAGGATCAGGCTCATCCACTAACGGCATCAAAACAGCGGCCTCAGGTAAGGCCAGCGGCAATTCTATGCGTCTGTAATCCGGCAAACGCTGCCTGAGCTGCTCAAGCACACCCTTCTCCAATTCACAAATTCAAACGGTAGTTTGAACAGCCCAGGCGCCCTGAGCAAGCCTTGTCAAAGCCCATTGCCGACCATCGGTCACAAACCCGCACCCCTTTTTGGGACACGGCAAGCCTTTGGCTTACGCCAAACGAACCAACTGCCAACGGGTTCTCACCCCCCCTACACCATACGCATTCCGGCGTTTTTCCTGAAAACCCATTAACCAAAGTGCGCAATCGCTCCGCTTTTCATTACCCAACCGACTAGTAGAACGCTGATAAATTCGGCCCCAATGGCGAATTTCACTGCAGGAAAAATCGCGTAAAACTGAATGTATTAGATTTAATTATCAGGGGTAACCATGATGACAGGGGGCGCCACAGCTCGCCTTTTACTTGCCGGACTCTTGTTGATTTTGATGGCACAGGCGAACGCTACCGACCTTTCATTTTTCAATGAAATACCCAGTGGAAATAGAACGGATATTAACCAGGACGGTGCTGCAGATGTCGGTGCCACCATAACCCAGCGGGGAAGGAACACCGCCACTCTCCAACAGGAGGAACTAAGCCTTACCGCCTTACCTCAGCCAAAGGGTTACGCCAACCAGGCCGACATTATCAAACTCAGCAGGGAAAACCTCGTGATGGTGAGCCAATACGGTGCTGGAAACTATGCCGGCATCTTCCAGAAAGGGGGCAATAATACAATCACGCTCGATCAAGACAGCGATTACAACCGCGCCGCCATTACCCAATACGGGGTCGGCAATAACGCCGGTGTGACGCAATCCGCTAACCTCAACGCTGTTTCGGTTACCCAGATCAGGACCAAACCCACAATGCCAACGTCAGCCAAGCTAACAACGCCCGCATGATGACCGCCAATATCGACATTGTGAGTAAGGGTAACGTTGCCACCATCCAGAACAACCTGACTGGCTCCACGGCCACCGTGAATGAGCCCAACGTAAACAACACCGCCGACGTGCTACAAGGTGATTCCTGGCTCGCCACCGCCCCCAATATTCCTTTTGTTCAAGGTGATCGCTATACCGGAAAGTGCGAGAAGGCTGTACGTGAATGGCTCCATGCCAATCGCAGCCGACGCATAATTACTCTCCGCTCTCTTCCAAGTGGTTTTCATGCACCCAGCGCATCACGCCCACCCGGCTTTTCACCCCCACCTTGCGATACAGGCTTTGCAAATGCGCCTTCACCGTATGTGTACTCAGGCAAATCGCATCAGCGATTTCGTGGTTGCTCATGCCTCGCACCACATGGTCCAGCATTTGCCGTTCACGGCTCGTGAGGCTTTCAAAGATATGCCCACATCGGGTGGGGGTTTTGCGGTGACGGACCAGATAATCCATGTAACTGCGCGGGAACCAGCTACGCCCCTTGCAAACCACATCCAACGCCTTGGAAATAAGCGCGTCGCTATCCTGCTGGTAGATGACCCCTTTAACCACCGGCCAGTTAAGCAAGAAAAAAATATTATCGCTTCGATCTGCATTAACCAGAATAACCCGACACAGAGGCATGCGCTCCTGGATACGACCAAGCAATTTTTCGATTTCCGGAGTGGAGAAGTCCAGCACATTGATGAGAACCAAGTCATCCTGAATCTGATCACAGAAAAGATCTTCACGGCTGATTGCTGTGCAGGATACCCCACGCTGGTTTTCAATTGATTTCGCTAAAAGCCGAATTGCAAGATTGTTGCAATGCGAAACCACCAAATAGGTTTTACTCTCGTCACGGGTCCTGTGCGCCATCGACACATCCATATCAATGTACCTTCCCCAATCAATGTCCCTTCCCCAAGTTCATGGCCAAGGGGCTTAGAAATGCCGCCATCTTACATTACCAAACGGGTCATGTCGCATTGCTGGCTTCTATTAACCAGGATCGCTAGTCTATGACCACCGTTTTTCAGGAGCACTGGCTCTAACTGCGACACCTTAAATATTCGTAAAATTGTGGCGTGCATCACAAATAATGCCACTTTAATTTTATACAAGCTATTGTCAAATCATCCATACCCCAAATGAATGATTTGCGTTGAGGCGATATCTTCCGGGGCGTTAAATACCTCTCACAGTGAGTTTTTCATGAAATTCTGTAGCCATTGTGGCAATCCCAACCTGCAATTCAGTATCCCTGAAGGGGATAACCGCCCCCGCTACTGGTGCCCGGATTGCGAGACGATCCATTACCAGAACCCCAAGATCGTGGTGGGTGCTGTACCCATATGGGAAGGTAAAGTGCTGCTCTGCAAGCGCGCCATTGAGCCACGCAAAGGCTATTGGACGCTTCCGGCTGGTTATATGGAAAATGGGGAAACGCTGCAGGAGGGGGCGGCCAGGGAAACGTGGGAAGAAGCCTGCGCCACGGTGGCCATTGGCGACTTGTATACGGTGTTCAATTTACCGCATATCAATCAGGTGTATGTTTTCTTTCTTGGTGACGTGGAAGACGGTAAATACGGCGTCGGGGAAGAAAGCAGTGACGCCGGCCTATTTTCCCTGGATGACATCCCCTGGGATGAACTGGCGTTTCCTACCATCGGTCGCACCTTGCGATTTTATATCGACGACCTGGAGCGCAACGATTTCCCCGTTCGCACCCAAGACATCCAGCCGCTCAAACGCCGCCCTAAAGACGAATGACACGAACCCGGCCACCCTCAGTGTGTGCCGGGCAACCGCTCCAGTTTCCACAAGTCAATGGCAGGCTCTTCGTAGGGGTGAGACAGACGCAGAGCGCTAATCACCGCTTGCAAACACGACGCAAGGCAAAGCGTTTCCACGCGGTATTCTTCCACCACTTCCACCTGATCCTGCTCACCCAAAAAAGGCTTACTCCCTGACAAGGGACGAAACTGCCCCTGCCCCAAAGCCTGAAAGCTGCAACAGTCATAATCGCCCAAGTGCCCTGCTCCCGCTTCGAAGATCGCAGTTTTCACCTGCTCAACATGGCTAACGGGCACATAGAAACACAGCTTGTAATGCAGCTCCTCCATTGTGGCCTCCTCCTGATTATCATTCGTTACGCCAAACGTCGCCCCGCAAGCACAATCGGCAATCAATGCCGAATAATTTACCCGCCAGCACCGGTTCCAGCTTTACACTTTCAACTCACCCCACTCCGGTTTCAACTCATATTCACCGTGGGCTGAAATCCAGACACCTTCCGCCGACACTGACTGCACGCCATTCACCCAGACACTGCCTTCGCAGCGTAATTTGCGGCGCTCCAGAGAAACCAACCGGGCCTCGAAATCCACTGGCGTGTTCAACGGAGTGGCCGCCAGATAGCGAATATTGAGGGTACCGGTCATGCCGAGCTGGCGAACATAATCCTGCGTCTTGGCCATCAACATATCCAATGCCAGTGCCAGCACGCCACCATGCACCCGTCCTGGTGGCCCCTGAAACACCGGACCGAAGGTGGCACGCCCGCGCACGCAGTCGCCATCCAGCCACAATTCCAGCGGTGGGGAAAGCGGTGACGCCTTACCGGTAAGAATCTCAAAATCCACCAGATCGGTCACATCATCGCCACTCGCCTCCCCGGCCAGCACGCGCTGCAATACCTGGCTGTAATCGCGCTGCCCTTCCTGCTGCAATGTCTGTCGCAATAGCTGCACCTGAGCTATGTAATCCTGCAACTTGGCCTGCGATGCATCCAGGCGTAGCACCTGTTCATTAAGGCCCGCCAGCTCCTGGCCCAGCTGACGATGCAGCTGGGCACGAGGGGAAGGCTCGGGCGTTTCCGCCACACGAATATCTCGAAAATGATAGGTTGTTTTCGTCATACGTTACCCCAAACTCTTAGGCGTCAGCCAAATGCCTTGCGCGTGAACGGCCTGGATGTCGCCATGCCAGATACCGCCTTCTACAAAATTTCCGCCCCCTCCTGCCCGGTAATCTGCGCCCGGCATTTAATCAGCGTTTCAATCGGTGTCACTGCCACATAGCGGATGCTCACCCCCCCAGCCGAAACGCGGCACACAGCGCATCCAGTCGCCAAGTGTCACTCTGCTGCCTGACCGCACTGATACGGCGGCGCTGCACAAAATCGCTGGGCACAGGCCCAGTTTTGCAGGCCTTCTGCGGCTCCAAGCGCCCAAAGCTTTTTCAGGCATGGAAATACAACGGGCTGAGGTACGGGACACTGACGGCAACACGCCATCAAACCACGTTAGATTCTGAGCGGAGACAGGGACTGGCTCAAGGCCCGAACAGAACATAAAAAAGGCGGAAAGGGTCACCCCATTTCCGCCTTCTACTCTGATTTCACTTTAGCTTTTAACCGATGTTCATCCTACCCATTTCCGGGCGTTGGCAAACATCCGCAACCAGGGGCCATTTTCATGGCCGCGCCAGTCATCCGGGATCCAGCTATTTTGCAACACACGGAACACCCGCTCCGGATGCGGCATCATAATAGTGACACGGCCGTCAGTGGTGGTAAAACCGGTCACACCCTGTGGCGAACCATTGGGGTTGGCCGGGTATTGTTGCGCCGGATTCCCCAAGCCATCCACGTAACGCAGGCTCACCAGCCGCTGCTCGAGATTGCGATTCAATGCATCATCCGCCAGCTCCACACGGCCTTCCCCATGGGCTACCGCAATGGGGATTCGCGTACCGGCCATGCCTTGCAGCAGAATGGAGGGAGAGTCCTGCACTTCCACGAGGGAGGTGCGCGCCTCGAACTGCTCTGACAGGTTGCGCACAAAACGCGGCCAGTGCTCAGCACCGGGGATCAAATCTTTCAAATGCGACAGCATCTGGCAGCCATTACAAACCCCAAGCGCAAAGGTGTCTTCACGGAAGAAGAAACGATTAAAAGCTTCACGCATCTCTTCATTATAAAGCACCGTCTTGGCCCAGCCTCCGCCAGCACCTAGCACATCGCCGTAGGAGAAACCGCCACAGGCCACCAAGCCCTTGAAATCATCCAGCTTCACACGGCCTTCGAGCAAATCACTCATGTGCACATCAACGGCGGAGAAGCCCACACGATCAAACGCTGCAGCCATTTCCGTCTGACCATTAACGCCCTGCTCGCGCAGGATGGCCATTTGCGGTTTGCTGCCAGTATTGATGGAGGCAGAGCCAATAAACGGGGCCGCGGGGTTTTCCGTCATATCGAAGGTCAGCCGCACGTTCAGGCCCGGGCCATTGCTATACGCAATGGCATCGAATTCCTGGCGAGCACAATCCGGGTTATCCCTCAAAGACTGAATCTGGTAGCTGGTTTCTGCCCAGATACGCTGCAACTCCCGGCGCGGAGATTCCAGTAAAGTACCGCCGCCCAGGCGCAGACGGATAACATCGTCGCCATCAGGTTGGCCTATACAATGAACACACTGGCCCAGCCCGGCTTCCGCATAGCGCGCTATCACCGCGTCGGCCTGGGCTTTTTCAACCTGCAACACGGCACCCAGCTCTTCGCTAAACAGGGCCGCAATGGCTTCCGGCGTATCACCGGCCAGATGATCCAAGGTGATATCCAAACCGGTACGGGCAGCAAACGCCATTTCCACCAGTGTGGTGAACAGGCCGCCGTCGGAACGATCATGGTAAGCCAGCAGTTTGCGCTCAGCCAGCAACTGTTGAGTCACTTCGAAAAAGGCAATCAGGTCTTTGGCATCATCCAAGTCCGGGGCAATGTCACCGACCTTGCCGTACACTTGTGCGAGAGCAGAGCCAGCCATACGATTCTGGCCACGGCCCAGATCCAACAGCAGCAACTCACTCTCCACGCCAGTTTTCAGTTCCGGGGTCACCGTCAGGTCGATATCGGTGACCGTGGAAAATGCAGAAATCACCAGCGACATGGGCGCAGTCACACTTTTATCGATGCCCTTGTCGTTCCACACCGTACGCATGGATAGCGAGTCCTTACCCACCGGAATGGCAATGCCCAGCTGCGGGCATAGATCCATACCCACCGCTTTCACCGCATCAAACAAGGCCTGGTCTTCACCCGGGTGGCCCGCCGCTGCCATCCAGTTGGCCGACATACTGATCTGGCCCAGGTCGCCCAGGTGTGCACCGGCAATATTGGTGATTGATTCGGCCACCGCCATACGACCAGACGCCGCCGCATCCACCAATGCCACTGGGGTACGCTCCCCCATGGCCATGGCCTCGCCAGTGGTTTTGCCCTCTGCATTGGGGTTAAAACCGGTCGCGGTTACCGCACAATCAGCCACCGGCACCTGCCAAGGGCCAACCATTTGATCACGGTGCACCAGCCCGGTAATGGAGCGATCCCCGATGGTGATCAAGAAGCTCTTGGAGGCCACAGAGGGCAAACGCAAGACCCGCTCACTGGCATCCTTGAGGTCAATACCTTCGGTGCTGAACGACTGGCGCACAAAGTCTTCGCGCTCGAAGCTGCGCAGCATTTTCGGCGGCTTGCCGAACAGCAGATCCATGGGCAGATCCACCGGCGCCTTGCCAAAATGTTCATCGCTGACGGTCAAGTGCTCTTCATTCGTCGCCTCACCCAGTACCGCATAGGGTGCGCGTTCACGCTGGCAGATGGCGTCGAAGCCGGGCACGTCTTCTGGCATCACCGCCAACACATACCGCTCCTGAGCCTCATTACACCAAATTTCTACCGGGCTCATACCGGGCTCAGAACTGGGCACCTTGCGCAACTCCAGCTTGGCACCCATATCATGGTCGTGTACCAGTTCAGGCAAGGCGTTGGACAAACCGCCAGCGCCCACATCGTGAATGGACACAATCGGGTTATCGTCCCCTTGAGCCCAGCAACGATCGATCACTTCCTGCACCCGCCGTTCGATTTCCGGGTTCTCACGTTGCACCGAGGCAAAATCCAGGGCTTCCGCAGACTGCCCCGAGGCCATGGAGCTTGCCGCCCCTCCCCCCAGCCCGATCAACATGGCCGGGCCACCCAACACAATAATCTTGGCACCGGCGGGAATGAGATTCTTTTCCACATGGCCGTCGCGAATGTTACCTAGGCCACCGGCGATCATAATTGGCTTGTGGTAGCCGCGCACCTCATCGCCGTTAACGCCCGGAGCACTGATTTCCAGGGTGCGGAAATAACCACACAGGTTCGGACGGCCAAATTCATTATTAAAGGCCGCCGCACCAACCGGCCCTTCGATCATGATATCCAGCGCTGAGGCAATGCGCCCAGGTTTGCCGTACGGTTGCTCCCAGGGCTGACCAAAACCGGGAATATTCAGGTTGGACACGGAAAAACCGTTTAGGCCAGCTTTGGGCTTAGAGCCGCGACCTGTCGCTCCCTCATCACGGATTTCACCGCCAGAGCCGGTGGCCGCCCCCGGATGCGGTGCAATCGCCGTGGGATGATTGTGAGTCTCTACCTTCATCAACATATGTACCGGTTCGTTGACGAACTGATACTGCTGGCTGCCCGGCACCGGGAAAAAGCGGTCTGCCACCGGGCCGGCCACCACCGAGGAATTATCGCTGTAAGCGCTCAGCACCCCGTCTGGTGAATGCTTGTAAGTATTACGGATCATCCCGAACAGGCTCAGATCTTGCTCTTCACCGTCAATAGTCCAATCCGCATTGAAAATCTTGTGGCGGCAGTGCTCGGAATTGGCTTGGGCAAACATCATCAGTTCCGCATCGGACGGGTTACGCCCCAACGCGATAAACTGCTCTACCAAGTATTCAATCTCATCCACAGCCAGCGCCAGCCCCAACTCACCATTAGCAGTTTCCAGCGCCGCGCGGCCTCCGCCAAGAATATCCACGGTCGTCAATTCCCGTGGCTGGTGATGGGTAAACAAGGTGGCGGCGGCATCCAGCTCGGGCAGCACCACTTCTACCATTCTGTCATGCAGGGCGGCAGCCAGAGTGTCTCGATCACCTTCCCCGTCCAGGCGATACTCAATCCCGCGCTCAATGCGCTCTACCTGAGTAAGGCCAGCGTTATGACAAATATCCGTTGCCTTGGAAGACCAAGGCGAAATGGTGCCTGGGCGCGGCACCACCACAAAACGCGGCCCCTCAACCCGGGCTTCTTCAACACTGGGGCCATACTCAAGCAAACCTTCCAGCACCTGGTGTTGTGCAGCATTCAGCGGCGCAGACAGCTCCACAAAATGCACATAGCGTGCCGACAAGGCCGATACGCCATTCAGGGACTCGAGCAGTTTTTCCTTACGAAATGCGGACAGGGCCGGGCTTCCGGAGAGGATCAGCATAGTGCGCCTTATATGATTACCAATGGGGATTGAGGGGTGCCAGATGTCAGGGCATTTATTCAGGCTGGCAATGATACGGGATTTACTCGCCGCTCGCAGCCTCTCAAGCCGCCGAATTGCAGCGCAATGTAGCATCCATTCTGACCGCCCTCTTCCTGCGATGGGATATGAGCAAATCGCCTACGAACGATGTTTGATAAGCAATTCCATGCCCTCTTCCTGACTTTTAAAAATTGTGCAAAAAAGAAGCAATTGTTCGACAAAGCTTTACAGAACAGCCATTTGCCGATGATAGAGTTGCGCCGCAATTTCGTGATATAGATCATAAATAACAAATCATAGCGAGGGCATCGGGCTCTCCACCGGTCGGCGGTAAGCAGTATCGACCTGTCTGTATAACCTGACAGAGGTACCACCAAGTGACGGTATTCTTCCGACACAGTAAGCACTTGCTCGCTTCGTTGGCGCTGTTCAGCGTATTGGGGCTAATGCTGGCCATGAGCCCAACCCCCTCAGCCAAGGAGCGCGTACTGGCCCGTGGCGAGCTGGTGGTCCTGACTCGCGCGTCCAACACCACCTACTATGAAGGCCAGCACGGCTTCACCGGCATGGAGTACGAACTCGCCAAAGGCTTCGCTGACAGCTTAGGGGTGGAGCTGCGCATCCTCGAATCCGACGACCTTTCCTACATGCGGTATGCCATCCGCAAGGGTACCGCCGATATTGCAGCCGCCGGCCTGATCGCCACCCCAGAACGTAGCGAAAGCTTGCGTTTCAGCACCGCCTACCAAGATATTGATGCTCTGTTGGTCCGTCGCCTGTCCAGCCCCCGCATTACTGACCTGAGCCAACTTGACCAGCAAACCATTGCCGTAAGCGCAGGTTCCAGCCACGCAGAGCTGCTTCTCAAGGCACAGCTTGAGAGCCCAGAGTTAGAATTCCAAGAAGTGGAAAATGCCACTCCGGAACAACTACTGGCCCTAGTGGAAGACGGCCAGGTGGATTACACACTCATTAACTCCAACAGCTATACCCTGCAGAGAGCCCTCTGGCCCGACTTGGTCGCCGATTACACCGTCGCCAGAGACATGCCGCTGGCTTGGGCGTTTAATCCAAAAGACGACAAAAGCCTATACCAGGAAGCACAGCGTTACCTGACCCAAGCCAAGGCAGACGGGACCACCGCCAAACTGGAAGACCGATTTTACGGCCATGTAGAACAGTTTAATCTGTACGCCGCACGTAGCTTCATGCGTCACTTGGATGATCGACTACCCTTATATGAAGATCTGTTCAAGCAAGCCGAAGATGACAGCGGCTTTGACTGGCGCTTGTTGGCCGCCCTCGCCTATCAGGAGTCCCTGTGGGATCCGCAAGCCATTTCGCCCACCGGTGTGAAAGGCCTGATGATGCTCACCAACAATACGGCTCGCCAGATGGGCATCAACGATCGAACTGATGCATCACAAAGCATCAGTGCCGGCGCCCGCTACCTGCGCCGCACCCATGCCCGGATTCCCGACCGTATTCCTGAGCCCAGCCGTACCTGGATGGCACTGGCCGCTTACAATGTAGGCTACGGGCATCTGGAAGATGCCCGTGTTCTCACCCAGCGCCAAGGCGGCAACCCGGACAACTGGCAGGACGTAAAGCAACGCCTGCCCCTGCTGGCCAAACCAGCCTACGAGAGTCAACTCCGCTACGGCACCGCTCGAGGCGGCCAGGCGGTGATCTATGTCCGTCACATTCGTCGCTTTTACGACCTGTTGGTGTGGGCAGAAAACTCCCGTCCTCGTGATGGCACACTTATCGCACTGAATTGAGATCTAGGCCCCACCTGCTTGCCCGCAACGGCAACGTCACAAACGCCAGAGCCAGCCTGATGTCTGTTACTGGCCTACGGCCAAAGCCACCGCTAAAACCAGGTTCAAATTGCCCACGCAGGAAGCAAAGCCGCCTCCTGCAATGCATCAGCGATAGAAGCTCTGTTCGCAAAGGGACCGGCGCACGTGTTTAACAAGCACATTGCTAAGCTGGCGATAATCCAGGTAAGGCGTTAATAACACCCTTTTTTGTGGGTCTACGGCTATTCCGGGCGCTGCTGGCAGTGGCAGGGCACAGTGTTGCAGGTCGCTAAAGCGCGATAGATTCTCCTTACCCCCTATCCAGTGCCAGCACGACGCCTGCGCCAGCTGCGGCTCAAAACATAGCGCGGTTTCCTGAAACAAGGTTTCATCCCGAAAATGCCGCCACTCATCCGCCACCGGGCAAGCCACCTTGGCCAAAAGGTTCACGATCTTGCGCCAGTGGTTGGAATTAGCCGCTAACAAGGCAGCAACGTCCAACGTCATTGCATTAGGTCGATGCGACAGGTACAAAATCAGGGTCGGCCGGGCAGCGCCCAAATAATCGGCGTCAGACATACCAAAACTCTCGTACGTGAATAACGCGCATTTAACTACTGGATATAAAAACGCCAAAACGAAAAAGGGCTCGCCGCATCACTGCGACAAGCCCTTTATCTGAAGCTGGTAGGCACGAGTGGATTCGAACCACCGACCCCCACCATGTCAAGGTGGTGCTCTAACCAACTGAGCTACGTGCCTAAAGAGGGTGGCAATTCTATGCAGCTTGCTCCGTCAGGGCAAGTCCCTGATTGCAGATTCCTCCTATCAAACACACATCCCTCGCTCAGCGCCGAATTACTTGCGGCGGCGAGCGCCCCAAGCGGTCTCGATTTGACGAGCGCGGGTTATGGACTCTTCCACCAGGTCCGACTGATGTTCAGCGAATTCGCGGATAATTTCCAACGCTGAACGCACATCACGGCGGAAAATGGTTTCCACCAACGCCTTAAAAAACGACAGACATTCCTTGATTTCATTCGGCTCAAGATGCAGCGCCATAAAAAACGCCCGCTGCATGGCCGGCTGCATATTAATAAGCACATCTTCAACAAAAACATTACGGGCAAACGGATAGACATGTTCCAGAAAACGAAAACTGAGATTGAAGAAGAGATCATGATCGCGCTCATCCGCCGCCACCTGTAGCCCGTGGACCAGCTCAATAAACGAATCCATATCCTCTTCACGCACCACCTTGATGGCCTTGCGGATCACCAATCCCAGTAACACCTGAATAACTTCGTACAGGCTACGCACATGGGATTCCGACATTTCTTTCACCACCGCACCCCTGCGCGGCAAAATATCGATCAGCTGACGCCGCTGTAGAATCAACAGCGCCTCGCGAACTGATCCCCGGCTGACATCCAGCTCACTGGCAACGCGCAACTCCTGGATACGGTCGCCCGCCAGCATGTCACCGTGAATAATTTGCTGGGCAAGATGCTGGGCAATTTGCTCAGAGAGGCTCTCTTTCGCTTTGAAGCTCACCAAACCCTCACTATCTGTTGAACAATCCAATTAGCTTTGTCTGACTATAGTACACAGTAAACGCACTACCAAGCGCTGGATTTGCCAATCGACACCCGCCAGTATCAAATGCATCAATGTCATACCAATAATCCACCAACAACAAGAATTGTGACCACACCCCATAGCAGGCGGAGTTGCATGAACAAGGACCTGATCACCCAGTTACCCAGAGTGGAGCAACTGTTCGACCACTACGCGGAGCGTTTCGGCAAACAGCAGACCGCCTACCGTAACCATGTTTACCGGCTGGTGAATTTGGTCATGGCTCAGCGTCCGTTGAATAACGAGGAACTCGACAAGTTACAAGTAGCAGCCTTTTTCCACGATGCAGGGATCTGGCTAGCAGGCACTTTCGATTACCTGCAGCCGTCAGCCCGGCTAGCCGAGCACTATTTGCAGAAGGAGCAGCTGGAAGATTGGAACCATGATGTACACGACATGATAATGAACCATCACAAACTCAGCCGTTTCAGTACCAACCCTCGGGAGCTCACCGAAGCATTCCGCCGCGCTGACTGGATCGATGTCAGCCTTGGGATACTGCGCTTCGGCGTTCCCGCGGCCAGAATCCGGCTGATCAAGCACGGCTTTCCCAACGCTGGCTTCCACCTTCTATTGCTAAAGCTCAGCGGCCAGCAAATACTAAGCCAGCCTTGGCGCCCGCTTCCCATGTTGAAACGATAAGCCTTTGCCCGCCTTTTCTTGGCGCACAGAGTTATCCACAGATTCTGTGGATAACTCTGTGAATAGACTGTCAGGAACTGTCCACACCGCCTACTACGCTTGGCATATGGTTAGAGTGACGAAAAATGACCATGCCATTAAACCCTTTATAATCAGTGAGTTAAAAATAAACACTGCAAATCAACAGCTTAGCTGTCAAGACTCCCGCATCGGGTGAAAAAAGCGTGTTCGCTGTGCAAAACTATTGCCCGGTAACAAGGCATGACGGAAGAAAGCAAGGGGAAAGGGGGTACGATCTGTTGAAAAGGTGACACCCCTCAATCATTGAGTGTCACTGGCCCCGGATGCGCAAAACAACAAAAGCCGCTCTAGAAAGAACGGCTTTTGAGTATGAACCAGAGCGGAATGTGGTCGGCCGCATCAATGGCGCCATCGACCTTTTCCAGCGCTTCATCAGCAGTATTCAGACACCGGAATAAGACAGCACAGGCAAGCGCCCTGTCGCCCCTCTAAACGCATGGGAGGGGTCGCCCACTCGCCCACTTGGTAAGAAAAAGATGACGGAGCCTGTCTACACAAGCCGGGTTGAATTGAAGGGCTCACTCGATGAATCAGTATTCGAACGTCATCCCCAGACGCTTACCCACTTCTTCATAGGCTTCAACCACTCCGCCCAACCCTTGGCGGAAACGATCTTTATCCAGCTTCTCGCGGCTCCCCTTGTCCCATAGGCGGCAACCATCCGGGCTAAATTCATCGCCCAACAACACCTCACCCTTAAACACGCCAAATTCCAGCTTGTAATCCACCAGCAGCATACCGCCGTCCAGAAACAGCTGCTTGAGCACATCATTCACCGCAAAGGTGAGGGTTTTCATCTGCGCCACCTGGTCGTCGGTGGCCCAACCAAAACTATGAATATGGTAATCATTGACCATAGGGTCCCCTAGGTCATCATCTTTCAAGAAGAACTCAAACGTTGGCGGCGTCAACTCCAGCCCCTCTTCCACTCCCAGGCGGCGGCATATAGAACCCGCAGCAAGATTGCGCACCACGCATTCCACCGGAATCATCTCCAGCTTTTTCACCAGGGATTCCGTGGGCGACAGGGTTTTCTCGAAATGGCAGGGGATCCCCGCCGCTTTCAGCTTTTCCATAATGGCCGCGTTGAACTGATTATTCACTGCACCCTTGCGAGCCAACGCCTCTTTTTTCTTGCCATCAAAGGCGGAGGTGTCGTCACGGAACAGCATAATCAGCTTGTCCGCGTCATCGGTGGTGTACACAGACTTGGCTTTGCCGGCATACAACTCGTCGCGTTTTTCCATGGAAAGGCCTATTACTCAGGTCAGTATTAATGTACTTGCAGCCAACCAAACCCTTCCGTCTGGCTGGCAACGCCAATTCTTTCACGTCCTTGGGTAATTACCCTTTCGACTGCATCTAATGCGTACCGAGACGTGTTGTTCTGTTCGCTCAGGTGCGACAGCACCAAATGTTGCAGGCGGTCCACATTGGCCTGGCGTAACAGCGCCGCCGCCTGATCATTGCTCAGGTGTCCTAACATACCACCCACACGCCGTTTCAACGATGCTGGATACGGACCTGAGGCCAGTAATTGCGAGTCGTGATTGCATTCCAGAACCAGCGCATCACACTCCCTGTAGGCATCTACCACGTGGGGCGTAATTGACCCCAGATCAGTAAGTACCCCCACCGTGCGTTGCTGCCAGGAAAAACGATACTGGCAGGGCTCCCTTGCATCATGGGGCACCAGCACCGGCAGGATATCCATCGCCCCCAGAGTAAACGCCCGACCGGGACGAACCTCCTGCCAGCTCGCCCCTTTCAGGCTGGCACGTTTGTCATGCACCGCGCTGGCGGTGCCAAATGAGCTATATACCGGGCACCCCACTTTACGGGCCAACGCCCCGGCGCTACGAATATGATCTCCATGTTCATGGGTGACCAAAATCGCACTGAGCTGATCGGTAGCCAGCCCCAGCCGGCCCAGTCGCAGTTCGGTTTCCTTTACCGTAAAACCGCAGTCAATCAGCACCAGGGTATCGTCGGCCTGCACCAGCGTGGCATTCCCTTTACTGCCACTGCCCAGTGACGCCAGCTGCATTAATCAAGCTCGTCGTAGATTCGCTCGAGAATGGCCTGCCCGGGGGTTTTCTCCACCAGTGCGGTACCCTTCTCATTCAGCACCGCCACCTGAATACCGTTGGTCGTATGGCTTAATTTCAACTGTGCTTCGCGGGCGCCCAACTCATACCGATCGGGAACTTTGAGGTAAAAGATACCTACTTCGCGATCACGATCACTGACCTTTAAGTCCGTCTGCGCCAGGGCATCACCCACGTATTCCCATGCCCAGGCGTAGCGAGTGGACATCATGATGATCGGATAACCGTTGCCGTCCCGGCCCAGCAACGCTTTGGCGGACTCACCTTGCGGAGCCGGCTCATCATTTGCCTCCTCCGGCGCATTACCGAGCACCACCAGTTGCGGCGGGCGCGGCGGCTCAAAACGGTCTTCATCTTCGCCAGGAGCCGTCAGCCGCTCATCCTGACGCGGCACCGCATACAGCGGCTGCTCACCAATAAACACGCCCCCGTCCGGCACTTTGATCGGGTCGGTTACGCCCGCTTTACGGTACTCCAGACTGCTGTCGGGCAACCAGCTACAACCAGCCGCCATAAGGGCGAGCATGAACGGTGCAAGCAACGCCGCTTTCTTCATTTAACCTCCAGCAAGCCGCATTGGCGCATGGTTTCACGCAACCGCGGCTGGGCCGCTTCTGACATCGGCACCAGCGGCAGCCTGATACCTGCGTCAATCAGCCCCATTTCAAACAATGCCCATTTCACCGGGATCGGATTTGCTTCAATAAAAAGATCACGATGCAAGGGTTCGAGTTCCGCATTCAATGTACGTGCGGTGTCCGCATCGCCAGCCAGAGCCGCCTCACACATGGCGGCCATTTTCGCCGGAGCCACGTTGGCAGTCACCGAAATGTCGCCGTGCCCGCCGGCCAGGATAAAATCCATGGCGGTGGCGTCATCGCCGGAATAAAGCATGAAATCGTCAGAACAACGCTCACGGATTTCGCGCGCCCGCTCCAGGTTTCCGGTAGCTTCCTTGATACCCACAATGTTTGGCACTTTACTCAAACGCTCCACGGTTTCCGGCAGCAAGTCGCAGGAAGTTCGAGCGGGCACGTTATACAGTATTTGCGGAATATCTACCGCACGAGCTATCGCCAAGAAGTGTTGATACAGACCTTCCTGGGGCGGCTTGTTGTAATAAGGCGTCACCAACAGGCAAGCGTCTGCACCGTCTCGTTTGGCATCTCGAGTCAGCCGAATGGCTTCTTCTGTGTTGTTGGCACCAGTACCGGCAATCACCGGAAGGCGGCCCTTAGCCAGCGCCACCACTTCACGGATCACGCTATCGTGCTCTTCAAACCCAAGGGTAGCGGATTCACCGGTCGTCCCCACAGCTACGATGGCATGGGTGCCTTGTTCTACATGCCAGTTCACCAGCGAGCGTAAACGCTCCCAGTCTACGGACCCATCTGCACGCATGGGGGTCACCAGCGCCACTATGCTGCCGCGAATCATGCCTGTCTCCTATTGTGCGCAAACCCGTTGCGCCACTCAATGCGCTCAACGATGCGTCCCATCTAGCGAGCCCTATCGTCGGGTGAAGGGCGCTATGGTAAACCCCGCCCCCAAAGCGGACAAGGAGCGTCTCTGCGGTTTACCACCCGGAATGCAACGTACAGCTTCAGACCCGTCTTTGCGGCAAGTGTTCAGTCTGAGATGAACTGGGTAAACTGATGGGTCAAATACGCCTCATAAGAAGGCAAATTCCGTACCTGCCGCTGGTACGCGGGCCCGGATATTGATTGACGGCACTAGCGAAATGGAGAACAACAATGAATCAGTTGATTGTGATTTCTGCCTTGGGCACGGACCGGCCCGGCATTGTGCAGGCCCTGTCCAAGGCCGTGCTGGAATACGATGGCAGTATCATGGATTCACGGATGACCGTACTGGGGGGCGAATTTGCTGTACTGATGCTGGTTGCCGGCAACGCTGCCACTTTGGACAGCCTGGAAGCCGGGCAGCAGCAGCTAGCCGATCAACTGAACCTGCTGATCACCCTTAAACGCACCCGCGCCCCGGAGGCTCGGCCCGCCGCCCTGCCTTACGAAGTGGAGGTAGTGGCCATGGACAATCCGGGCATTGTCCACGAAATCGCCCACTTCTTTTCCCAGCGCAACATCAACATTGATGACCTGCACACGGGCACCTACGCCGCCCCACACACAGGCACCCGCATGTTTAGCCTGCACCTGACCTTGAGCATGAGCGCGGAACACTCCGTGGCCCAATTACGCGACGCTTTTCTGGATTTCTGTGAAGCCCGTAACCTGGATGCCACCATGACGCCAAAACGCTAGCTGGGCGCAACACGGCAAACTCATCAAGACCACCAAAGAGAACGGACTTCAATATGGCACACCCCAAAATTGGCAATCTGGCACCCAACTTCACACTACCGGACCAGGATGGAAATCAGGTTGAATTGAAAACGTTCAGGAATCAAAACCCGGTGGTGATTTTCTTTTACCCCAAAGCCCTGACCCCGGGCTGCACCACCCAGGCCTGCGGCATTCGTGACACCCAGGTAGAGCTTGAAAAACGTGGAGTCGTGGTATTTGGCATCAGCCCGGATGCGGTAGCACGCTTGCCCAAGTTTATCGACAAGCATGCCCTGAACTTCACCCTGTTATCCGACGAAGATCACGCCATCGCCGAGAAATACGGCTGCTGGGGCATGAAGAAATTCATGGGCAAGGAGTTCATGGGCCTAATTCGCACCACCTTTATCATCGGCAAGAATGGCAAACTGCTGAAGGTGATGGACAAATTCAAAACCAAAACCCATCACGAAGACCTGCTGGCTGAACTGGACGCGCTGGGGATTTAACGCCACCTCACCAGTAAAAAGGGGCTTTCGCCCCTTTTCTTTGCCTCATGCCTCTGGCTGGGATGCTCCTAGTTTCCCGGGAGAATAGTCTGCCTGCCGAGGCCAGGCATTGATCACAGCTTTAATCAGCGTCGCCAGCGGGATGGCAAAGAACACACCCCACAACCCCCATAGCCCACCGAATAACAGAATGGCGGTAATAATCGCCACGGGGTGCAAATTCACCGCCTCGGAAAACAGCAGCGGCACCAGAATATTGCCATCAATAAACTGGATGATGCCATATACGATCATCACCAGCGCGAAGTCGCCACCCCAACCGAACTGCACGTAAGCCACTGCCGCCACCGGCAAGGTGACCACCGTGGCGCCGATGTATGGCACCACCACCGACAACCCCACCAGCACCGCCAGCAACACCGCATAATTCATATCCAGCAGTATGAAAGCGATAAACGTTGAACCGCCGACCAGCAGAATTTCAATCGCCTTGCCTCTCACATAGTTGGCGATCTGACCGTCCATTTCGTGCCATACATGAGAAAGAATACGCCGCTTACGAGGCAAAAAGCCCAGCATCCAGTTGACCAGGGTTTCCCTGTCTTTCAAAAAGAAAAACACTAGCAGAGGGACCAGCACCACAAACACCATTATTTCCACCAGGTTGGGAATCGATGCCAGCGACAACGTCAGCACCCCCTGGCCCGCCTCAGCCACCTCCCGCTGAATTACCGCGACAATGGAGTTCACCTGCTCCATGGAAATCACTTCTGGGTAGTGAGCCGGCAGGCCCCGTAGCCAGATTTCCCCATTTTTGAGCACATGGGGCAGCTGGTCCTGAACCAGCAACACCAGCTGTCGCCACACCATAGGCAACAGCACCACCAAGGTGGCGGTCAACAGGCCAACAAACAGCACAAATACCAAATTGACCGCGAACATACGCCTAACGCCCCGGCGCTCCAGCGCCCCCACCAGCCCCTGCATTAGATAGGCCACCACCATGGCCGTAAACACCGGCGCCAGCATGTCGCCAAAAAAAGCAATCACCAGCCCAACGGCCAACAGCAGGACAACTAAATACACCGCCTCTTCGTCAGAAAAATAACTATCGGCCCAATTTTTCAGTATGCGTAGCATCAAGGCTCCTGGGTGCCGCAACGGATCACGAAATGATAACAGCCTTTCGATTCCCCCATGCGAACTAGCGCATGGCAGGACTGTCTCAGATAGGCGGGAATATCATTGGCTGACCCCGTGTCCGTGGCAATCACTTCCAGCAATTGCCCGGCACGAAGCTGCCGCAACGCCTGTCGGGTTTTCAACAGCGGCAACGGGCACTGTAACGTGGACGCATCCACACGGAGATCGACCTTGTGTTCAGACATCTGGTGCTCAGTCATGCTTATCACTTCATTCATTGTCGCCCTGCCGGCATTATAGTCATAAGAGAGCCTTTGAATAACGCCTTGTGTAGTGATACTCAAGGTTACCCTACCCGTTACGACTCTCTGAACGGAGCCACGACTTGACGTTGTTTTTGCGTACATTTTTGCTGTTCAGCTGCTGCTGGCTAGCCAACCCATCCAGTGCCGATAACAACCTTCCGGTGCTTGGCGACCCCACCGCAGCGCTCATGTCTGCCGGCCAGGAATACCGCTTGGGTCGTGCTTGGCTACGCAGTCTGCGCGGGCAGACTTCCATCATGTCCGACCCCATGTTGCAGGAATACGTGGAGAGCCTAGTCTACCGGCTAGCCTCCTACAGCGACCTGAAAGAACCCAACCTGGATATCGTGGTGATAAACAGTCGCCAGATTAACGCTTTTGCAGTGCCCGGTGGAGTAATCGGGCTCAACGCCGGGCTGTTTCTAAATGCGGACAGCGAAGACGAAGTCGCCGGAGTGGTCGCTCACGAAATTGCCCACGTGAGCCAGCGGCACTTTGCCCGCCGATACTTGGATTCAAAAAAAATGAACACCGCGGTGCTGGCCGCCATGCTCGCCAGCCTGGCCGTTGCCATTGCCGGCGACGGTGAAGCCGGGATGGCCGGTATCGCGGCCACCCAGGCCGGGGCCATTCAGGCTCAACTGGCCTATTCGCGTCAAAATGAGCGCGAAGCCGACCGGGTAGGCATGCAGACCCTGGCCGCCTCTGGCATGGACCCAAGCGCCATGCCACGTTTTTTCGAGCGCATGCACGATAGCCAACGTTTCTCCGGGGATCCGCCGGAGTTCCTGCTCACTCACCCGGTCACCGAAAGCCGAATTGCTGACAGCCGTGCCCGCGCCCGCACCCTTCCACCGGCACGGCTGTCCGTTTCCACCGGTTTTCTGCTGGCACAGGCCCGCCTCAAGGCAGGCTTCATTACCTCTGATGAGCAGGCCATTGAATATTTCACACGCTACAGTAATGAACGCAGTGCGTTAGGATTACAGGCCGCACGATACGGCCTGGCCCTCAGCTATCTGCGTGCCAATCACTATGAGCAGGCTCGCGAATTGATGCAGGGGCTGGCCGATCAATACCCCGATCAACTCTGGTTCCGCCTAGGGCTGGCTGAAGTGGCGCTGGATGAAGGTAGCTACCCGCTAGCGATTAAAGAAACCGGGTGGGTACTGAACATTTCACCGGACAATTACGCCGCCTCCATACTGCAGAGCAAAGCCTACCTGCGCAGCAAGCAACCAGAAAAGGCTCTGCCGTTGCTCAAACCACTCCTCCAAGACCACATCAATGATCCTCACATTTGGGATCTGCTGGCTGATGCCTACGGCAACAGTGGCGACACCGTGCGCGCCCTGCATGCCCGTGCCGAAAGCCAGTTTCTGAGCGGCAACGATTCTAAAGCCCAGCAACAAATGCGCTATGCCCTGCGCGACGCAGAGAATGACTTTGCCTTGTACAGTAAATTGAACGGGCGCCTGCGAGAAATGAAACGATTATCTGAAGAAGAGTTCTGAGCGCGATGGCGGGCTACTGCCTGACTCGCAAGAATACAACCTGCGTTGTTTGCGCAGGTTGTATCAGGCGTCAGCCAAAAAAATAGCGGCCGGTCACGCTTTCAACGTTTGGCCGAAATCCAACATGCGGTTCAACGGCACCATGGCTTTTTCTGCCAGCGTCGGGTCCACGAAAATTTCCTGCCCCATGCCGTTGGCATCTTCCAGCACCGCGAGCATGTTCTGCAGGCCATTCATGGCCATCCACGGACAGTGAGCACAACTGCGACAGGTCGCACCGGAGCCCGCCGTCGGCGCTTCCAGGAAGGTTTTGCCCGGCGCTAACTGCTGCATCTTGTAGAAAATGCCCTTGTCAGTGGCGACGATGAACACCTCATTGTCCATCTCGCAGGCGGCCTTGATCAGCTGTGAGGTCGAGCCGACCACATCCGCCATTTCCACCACCGAGGCCGGGGATTCCGGGTGCACCAGAATAGCGGCATCCGGGTAGGCGGCTTGCAAGTCATGCAACCCTTTGGCTTTAAACTCTTCGTGAACGATGCAGGCGCCGTCCCAACACAATACATCGGCGCCGGCTTTATCACGGACATAACCGCCAAGGTGCTTGTCCGGTGCCCACAGAATTTTTTCACCGTTGCTATCCAGATGCTCAATCAACTCCACGGCGATGGACGAGGTGACCACCCAATCGGCACGGGCTTTCACCGCGGCGGAAGTATTGGCATAAACCACCACAGTACGGTCCGGGTGCTGGTCGCAAAATGCGGAAAACTCTTCTTCCGGGCAACCGATATCCAATGAACAGGTCGCTTCGAGCGTCGGCATGAAGACGCGTTTTTCCGGGCTGAGAATCTTGGCGGTCTCGCCCATAAACTTCACCCCAGCCACAATCAACGTGGACGCAGGGTGGTCTTTGCCGAAGCGGGCCATTTCCAAAGAATCAGACACACAGCCACCGGTTTCTTCCGCCAACGACTGAATTTCGGGGTCTGTGTAGTAATGCGCTACCAACACCGCATCGCGTTGACGCAACAGCGTCTTGATTCGATCTCGATAGGATGCACGTTGCTCTTCGCTGAGCGTGTCCTCGGGCTCTACTTCAGCCAAATGCGCCTGGACCCGTGCTTGTGCCTCTGCCGTCATTGCCTTACCGCCCGGGGTTTCCCCCTGAAATCAACAACTTGGAAAATTGATAAAAGAATAAGGCGGGCATAATACCACAACAGCCAAAAACCGCTGAATAGCGGCCTGTTGTTAGCCCTGCAAAGGATTAAATGCGTCCGACGAGGGCGGTTTTCAAGCTTCCCTTCAAGCTTGGAAGGAAGGCCGGTAAGCGGGTCCGGCGGCAACCAGATGCACCGTGCTGATGGCCCGCTCCAGGAACGCGCCCTCGCAATAGCACAGGTAGTATTCCCACATACGCACGAACCGCTCATCAAAACCCAGCTCGCGAATGCGGGGCAGCGCATCATGAAAACGCTGGCGCCAGTGATTTAAGGTGAGCGCGTAATCATGACCGATGTCGTGCAGTTCCGTGGTCACCAAGCGGGTATGGCGCGTGAGGTTGTCGCACATCACCGACACGCTGGGCAGGAAACCGCCGGGAAAGATATAACGCTTAATGAAGTCCACCTGCTTCAATGCATAGTGGTAACGCTGGTCCGGCACCGTGATTGCCTGAATCAGCAGCAACCCTTCCGGCTTCAAACGCTTGCCCAACACATCAAAATAGCCAGGCAAAAATTCCGCCCCCACCGCTTCGATCATTTCCACGGACACCACCCTGTCATACTGTCCGGTGAGTTCGCGATAATCCTTTTCCAGAATGGTGATGCGATCACTTAGCCCGGCATCGGCAACCTGATCGCGGGCATAACGAGCCTGCTCGCGTGAGATCGTTGTGGTGGTGACGGTGACGCCGTAATGCTGCGCCGCATGCAGCGCTAAACCGCCCCAGCCCGTGCCAATTTCAAGCACCGTCATGCCGGGCTGTAATTGCAGCCGTTGGCAAATCAAATCCAGCTTGTGCACCGAGGCCTCCTCCAGGGACGCCTCCGGGCGCGAAAAAACCGCACTGGAATACATCATGGTGCGATCAAGAAAGAGGCTGAAAAAATCATTACCCAGATCGTAATGCGCGGAAATATTTCTACGCGACCCTTGCAGCGAATTGCGGTTATAGCGGTGCAGCATTTTCAACGCGGGTTTGGATAGCGCGGCAAAGCCGCCCTCCAACGCTTGCATGGCATCCACATTGGCGGCGAAGTACCGTATTACCTTGACCAGATCCGGGCTCGACCAGCTTTGTTCCATAAACGCTTCTGCCGCCCCCATCGCCCCACCGCTCATCATCATGCTGTAGGTGCACCAATCGGTGAGTACGATATGACCGATTGCCTGGCTATTGTGTGAATCACCGAGTAACACGGTGTTGCCATCCGGCTCATCAATACGCAGGCCGCCGTGCGGCAATTTTCCCAGCTTATCCAACACCAGAGTGCGAGCCACCGATTGCGACCAACTCAATGTGCCGGCCTGGATACTTTTATTGTTAGAGGCTCTATCGCCAGACAGCATTATCTTACTCCCTGTTTCCATCATCGCCTGAATCACCATCATCACGTTGGACGTTCTCGCCAGCGGGGTGACCGTGAAAGACCGCGCCTTTACGCCACAGTTTGAAGGCCTGCCAATAAATATTTTTCAGCGTGGCCAACCCCTGGGCACCGAACCGGAAAATACCCTTGCCCATGGCGGCGGAATCCGGCGCAACTAATTGCAACTTCATTCCAGCCTTGAAAACACAGACCTGTTTATCCCGGTCTTCTAACCCTATTCGCAGATCGGGTAAGGCAACGTGAAGATGCCAATGGTATTGCAGCAACATGGGCAGGAAAGGGGACACATGAAAAGCCTTGGGGTGGTCCAGCACCAGCGCCCCGTTTTCAGTTCGGGAAAACGTGAGAGGGTAAAAATGGCGCTCTCGCCATGGGGTATTTTGCACCTCGGCGATCATGCTGTCGGGCTGGCTTTGTCCTTGCGGGAAATGCAGGTACAAAACCAATGGATTAAACAGGGTTCCGAAGGTACGCCACTGCGCCAGCATAATCGTTCTGCCATGGCTCCAGTTCAGCCCCAGGCTGAGCGCTTTTTCGCGCACTTTTTCCGCTAACGGCACGGCACGAGTATCCAGGTAATCCTGATCACAAAACGTGACCGGTCGCCACGCCCGGCCCCAGGCCCAGTGTCGGCCAAGCATGTCGTCAATCTTTTCCAGATCGCACCAAACCATCCACAGCGGGTAATCAAAGCTGTGGGTAAACGGTTGCAACCGTTGATGCCAGACGCGCCCGCGCGCAATAGCATAGGGTGTCAACGGGTCATTGACCGAAGCCTCCATCACGCAACGCTCCCTGCCTGCGCCTTGCCAGTGATCCCTGCCACCACGTTCAACGCAGACACCACACCATCTTCATGGAAACCATTGCGGCACCAGGCACCAGCAAACCAGGTGGCATTTTTGCCATTGTCTTTCAGTAATTGTTCCCGGGCCGCCACCGTCTGCGGTGTGAATAACGGATGCGCAAAATGGTAACGGGCGAGTACCTTTTTGGTATCAATTCGGTCACTGGCATTCAGCGTGACACAGAAGGTTTCCGGGGCAGCAATACCCTGCAGAATATTCATGTTATAGGTCACTTGAACCCGTTCCTGATCCTGCGCATACAACATGGCATTCCAGCTGGACCATACCCGTTCCCGACGCGGTAGCAACGCTGTATCCGTATGCAGGACCACTTCATTATCCTGGTAACCCAATTGCGACAGGTTGGCTTCTTCCCGTTCGTCTGGATCACTGAGTAACGCCAGCGCCTGGTCGCTGTGGCAGGCCAGCACAACCTGATCGTAATGCTGCTCTGCCCCGCCTACGGTGACGGTGACACCGGCACCGCCCTCTACACCCACTCCCGCTGAGCCCCGTCGTATCGACTGCACCGGGGTGCAGGTATGAAAGGTAGCGTTGCAACCCTCCACCAGGGGCTTCACGTATTGATTGGAACCACCAGGCACCACGAACCACTGGGGCCGATCATTCAACGACAATAAACCATGATTCTGAAAAAACTGGATAAAAAACCGGGCAGGAAAAACTTCCATCTGCTCCAGCGAGCAAGACCAGATAGCCCCGCCCATGGCGAGAATATAATCCCGGGCAAAGCGTTCACTGTAACCCTGCTCACGCAGATACTGCCCCAAAGGAAGGTCTCCCTTGGCGCTATGAAGCAAAGCCGGTGCCTGCTTATTGAAGCGCAAGATGTCACGAATGAAACGCCAGTGTGAAAAGCTCAGCAGATTGCGTTTCTGGGCAAACATGCCCCCCAGCCCATCGCCGCAGTATTCCAGCCCGTTCTTCTCATCACTGACCGCAAACCCCATAGGAGTGGGTTGGCCCTGCAAGCCAAGCTCCTCCAACAAACGAAGGTAATTCGGGTAGGTTCGATCGTTGAATACAATAAAACCTACATCAATAGCGTAATCACCATGGGGTCGAGATACCGGAATCGTACAGGTATGCCCACCCAGATAATCATTGGCTTCAAATACCTCGACCTGATGACCCGCTTTTGACAGATACCAAGCGGTGCTAAGCCCACTAATACCGGCTCCAACAATAGCAATACGCTGACTCATGTCTTTCCCTTCCTACTATTGCCCATGGCCGGCGGCGACACGGGGTGTTGCTGATCCTAAGAGGTTTTATCAAACCGGCTTTTAGCCGCCTTGAACGCTACCGTCACCCGCTCACGCACTCCCGCATGGGGCACTACCGGTGGTGGATAATCCGGGGCCAGTAGCGGCTGCTTCCAGGGCTCATGGATTTGCTTGCTATCCAAGTCACGCAATTGCGGCACCCAATGAGCAATAAAACGGCCTTCGCTATCAAAACGTTGCCCCTGACGAACCGGATTAAACACCCGAAAATAGGGCACCGCATCGGTGCCGGATGAGGCACTCCACTGCCAGCCACCGTTATTGGCGGCAAAGTCCCCATCGATCAAATGTGCCATAAAGAACGCTTCACCCCGGCGCCAGTCCAGCCAAAGATGCTTACTGAGAAACATGGCTGTCACCATGCGTAGCCGGTTATGCATCCAGCCGGTGGCAACCAGCTGCCGCATGGCTGCATCCACCAACGGGTACCCCGTGCGCCCTTCACACCAAGCGGCGAATAGCTCGTCATCATTTTTCCATTCCAGCAAATCCGTTTCCGGCCGGAAGCCTTGTCCGCGGCTAACGCGGGGAAACTGCGCCATGATTTGTCGGTAAAAATCCCGCCAGGCCAGCTCGCCGATCCAGCAGGCAGCACCATCACGGCTACCCGCATCCGCCATGGCCTGGGTTGCGGCCCGGAAACAACTGGCCACCGACAGGGTCCCCGACGATAGCGCCACCGATAAGCCGCTGGTGCCAGACAGATCAGGAAAATCACGGTGGTGGCGATAGTCGGCCAGCGACCGCTCCATAAACTGATCAAGTTGTTGCCAGGCCGCCTCTTCTCCAGGCGCCCATTGCTGCGTTAGCGCCTCAGGCACGTCCAGCATTTCAAGGGCCTTCGCCACAACCTCAGCCCCCATAAACGTACCTTTAGCGCTGCATTGTGATGGCACCGGTGTCATCGCCGGGTGATGATCGGCCATCCATACATCCCAACGTTTCTTATAAGCCCCAAACACCGTATACGGTGTTCCTTTACCGGTGCGCAGTGCCGCGGGTGGAACTAACACGCCATCGTCGAAACCGCGCAGGATAATCCCTTGCTCACGCAGGCGTTCAGCCACCAGTGTGTCTCGCTGCTTTTCATTGAGCGGATACTCACGATTGCAATACAGGTGTGTCACACCCTGGCTCTGGGCAAATTCCGCTAACGCCTCCGGCACCTTCTCGAAGGTGTCCACATCCAGCACATGCATATCAATGCCGCGGTTAGCCAGGGACTCGCCCAGCTCACGCAAGCTTTCCAACACATACCAGCGGCGCAACGGCGCCACCTGATGACGATCCCATTGCCCCTGACACAGACAATACACCGCCAGCGCCTGTGGCCTCGTCTCACCCGCGCTTATCGATGACTCTGTCAACGCAGCGTGCAGAGGCGAGTGTGCCGCGACACGCAGGTCGTTGCGGTACCAGACCAGATTCATGGCGTACTCCAGGATTGTTGAAGTCGATCCAGTTCGCTCGCCAGCCCCTGCCGACGCCCGCCAAGCTGGGCTACCTCTTGCGGCAGTGTCATTTGCGATAGATCCAGCCCCCAGCACGCCTCACTGAGGCCACAACCAGAAGCGATACCGATTTGCTGACGCTGGGCCGCCGTTGGCCAGCGATCCACCACCCAGAGCACACCACCGGCCCGTTGCGCCAGGCTTTTGAGTACACTGCGCAGTTCTACCGTCACCAAAGGAGCCCCCAGACACCAGAGCGGGCGGTTCAATACCATCGCCAGTTCCAGTGCCGGCAAGGCTCTCCCCACCGGCACCAGCAACCAGCCGGCCTCCCCACCCCGTGGCGCCAGCGATAATGCCCGCGACGACCACTTGGCCTGCAGCACACCGTCAAACAGGGTGAGCCATCCACCCAGGGCTGAAGTGTCAGCCAAACGTGCCCGCACGGGATCACAAAAGTGATCCAGTACCAGAGCATGGCTATAATCATTCAGCAGCCCATTGAGCAACTGTTCCAGACGGCGGGTGTTGAGCGACTCCAGCGCGCAGATCGCGTCTGTTACTGCCCCGCGCCAAGGCCCTTGCTGTTCGGCACCCTGTTCCCACACCGCCCCGTTAGCCGCTGCTGAATCAGCCAGTAGCCCCGCCACCTGACTGATCGGCACCCCTCGCTCCAGCCAATGCTGAATCTGCTCGATACGAGCGATATCCACTTCGCTATAACGCCGATGCCCTTTGTCCGTGCGTGCGGGCGTCAACAAACCATAACGACGCTCCCAGGCACGCAAAGTCACTGCGGGGATACCGCAGTGCATGCTCACGTGCTGAATGCTGATGCTACCGGCTTGTCGGTCCGCAACTTGAACCCTGCTTGTAGACTCGCTCATACCCGATTTCTCAGGCCTAGCGGGTCCGGGTACGGGGAAAGATAGCGCTGCTGGGCCAAGTAAGGCTGATCGGTTTTACGCAGGGCACCACGCAACAGGGTCATCGGCACAACCAGCGGCACCTCTTCACGCAGATAAGCGTCTATCTGTTCGTTGATCAACGCCCTGTCGTCTCCACCTAGATCCTGGCGCAAAAACCCGGCCAGATGTTGCAGGGTATTCACATGGGCGCCCCGGGATACACGCTTCTTCATGGCGGACATCACCGCATGAATATAATCCCCGGCAATGTCTTGCAGCGGGCGTGCTTGAAGGTCCGCCAGCATGGGGCCCACTTCACGGTAGGTTTTCTGGCAATGAGCCAACAGCTGAAATTTGTGACGGCTATGGAACACAATCAGCTTTTTCGCGGTCAGGCCTTGTTCCATCATCTGACACCAGTCGTCATACAGGAACACGCGCTCGATAAAGTTTTCACGCAGAGCGGCATCATTCAGGCGCCCTTCTTCTTCCAGTGGCATTAGCGGATAACGGCGTGCCAGCGCCGCAGCGAACAGCCCGCTGGCATCCCGACGTTGTACATTGCCAGCCTCGTTGTAGACACGGATTCTTTCCATCCCGCAGCTGGGAGACTTGGCCATCAGAATATAGCCACGCAACGGCGCTAGTGACGGCAACGTCCGGTCGATGAAATCCATCATCACCCTGGTGCAATCTCGCTTACCATCCGTGGTTAGCAGCCGCAGCGGCGCTTCATCGCCTTCTTCAACGCCAACGTCGTCTGCCACCTGATGACGCTCCGCACCGTCCACTAAATGCATTGCTTTACGCGGTGCCGGCATGCCTGCGCCCATTTCCGGGCACAGCGAACGAAACTCAAAATACTGCGACAGAACCTCGGTGCAGTAACGGGAATGCTTATGACCCTTGTCATGACGCACTTCCAAGCCCAGCAAACAGGCGCTAATACCCACCGGAATACGTGCCGGGGATAGCGGTGATGCAGAATGAACACCGTCCATGAGGTACCTCACTGGTGCGGGGTGGTGTTTCTGTTTTCTGACTCGTCAGGTTGTACAGAAACAGGATTTTGTACAACTTTACTCCCAGTCCCCGTCAACGGCCTGTGAAGCTTGGCGACATCACGTTTCAGAAAGACAATGATCACAAAGGTGCAATCACTGCTGGCTATGCTTATACTTTATGAAACACTGACCTTATGGACAGCACAATGCGTATTCTTGTCTGCGGTGGCCGTGATTTTGACAACCTCACCCTGCTGGAGCACACCCTGAACCGCTTGCACCGCGACAGCACACTCTCGCTGCTGATTCACGGCAACGCCAGTGGCGCCGACCGATTAGCCGGGCAATGGGCCCACCACCACGGCATTGATCAGGTCAGCTACCCCGCCAACTGGAAAGCCCATGGCCGTGCTGCCGGCCCCATGCGCAACCGGCGCATGCTGCACCATGGGCGCCCACAAGGAGTCATCGCCTTTCCTGGCGGGCGCGGTACCGCCCATATGATCAGCCTGGCCGAACAGGCCGGCCTGCCTGTGTGGCAACCGGAAAACGAGCAGGACAGCGGCTTGTTTAAGCGCATGGGAGAGCTACAGCGCTGATCAAGCCAGCACAGCAAACCTTAAAGGAAGGCACATTAGGAGGGGGAAACCGAAACGAAAAAGGGCCCGCCGTAGGCGAGCCCTTTTAAATATGGTGGGTCGTGCTGGATTCGAACCAGCGACCAATTGGTTAAAAGCCAACTGCTCTACCAACTGAGCTAACGACCCGCTCCCGAAGGAGGCGCAAATAATACGGATTTATTTCTTGGTGACAAGGGGTTAACCCATTTTTTTTCTGCTTTATTGATAGTTTGTTGGATCTTTAACCAATGCATCCGCGAAGCCTTGGCTGCGCAGACGACAACTGTCGCATTTGCCACAGGCATTGCCATTATCGTCAGCCTGGTAACAGGATACAGTAAGTCCGTAATCCAACCCCAATACGATACCCTGCTGAATAATCTGCGCCTTGCTCAGGTGCATCAGCGGAGTTTCGACCTGCATCGGGTGACCTTCTACACCGGCCTTGGTGGCCAGATTGGCCATGGTCTGGAACGCCTCAATAAAAGCCGGTCGGCAATCCGGGTAACCGGAATAGTCCACCGCATTGACCCCAATAAAAATAGCTTGTGCATCAACCACTTCCGCCAAACCCAGCGCCAGAGACAGGAATACCGTGTTACGGGCTGGCACATAGGTCACAGGAATACCGTCACCCCCGTTTTCGGGCACCTCAATGGAATGATCCGTCAAAGCAGAACCACCGATATTCCCCATACCCAGTTCGATGACACGGTGGCTCAACGCCCCCAGCGCCTCGGATACCCGCACGGCGGCATCCAGCTCTGAACGGGTGCGCTGGCCATAGTCGAACGCGATGGTATGACAGGCATATCCCTGGTTCTGAGCGATAGCCAGGCAAGTGGCTGAGTCCAAACCACCGGACAACAGCACCACAGCTTTTTTCATGGCAGGCTCCTTGATTAACTCTTTGCTTAAACAGGCTATTGAGGCTCTCCGAGACTTTACGTCCGGGCCCCCATCAACGTCCCCGGGCATCATTCCAGAGGAGTTTATGTAGCTGTAATTGAAAGCGTACCGGCAATCGGTCAGCCACAATCCAGTCTGCCAGCTCTCCCGGCGCCAAATCTCCCTGCACCGGCGAGAACAGCACATCGCTGACCCGCTGGTGTAACTGGTGCTGGTCCAGCATAAAACGCGCCCAGTCGTAATCCTTGCGGTCCGCCAGCACGAATTTCACCTGGTGATGGGCCTTGAGCAGAGGGATATTATCCAGCCGATTATTATGCTGTTCACCAGAACCCGGCGCTTTAAGATCCATCACCACGGACACCCGCTCATCCACACCGGCAATATCCATAGCGCCGCCGGTTTCCAGGCTAACCTGATAACCGTCATCACAGAGGGCCGTAAGCAGCGGCAGACAATTAGGCTGCGCTAGAGGTTCCCCGCCGGTGACTGTCACGAATTGCGCGCCATGGCCAGCAACCTGTTCACGGATCGCCGCCAGCGTCCATTTCTCCCCACCAGAAAAAGCATATTCCGTATCACACCAGACACAGCGCTGAGGGCAACCAGTGAGGCGCACGAATACCGTCGGAAAACCCACGGTGCGGGATTCACCCTGTAAGGAATGGAAGATTTCGGTAAGGCGGAGTTCCACAGCATCTCCTGAAAGCCCTTGAAGGGAGCGGAAATGCGCGGATTCTATCACCTTTGCCGACGTCTGTGACGCAGAGAAAGGCGATAGAAACGGCGTTACTTGTTGAGCTGGTCGAGAAGCCCCTTGGCTTGGTCGGCTTCTTTACTGTCGGGATATTGCTTGATCAGCTTATGCAGGCTGACCTTGGCAGGGGATGTCTCACCGGCCTTGGCCTGCATGACCGCCAAGATATAGAGGCTTTTAGGCGCCTTGCTATGATCCGGGTAATCATCGGCCACCGCCTGAAAGTGGCTTTGTGCCTTCTTCAGGTCCGGTTCTTTCTGATCGCTATATAACTTCCCTGCCCAGAAATGGGCATTGGCCCGCGACAAACCTTGCGGAAATTCCTTCAGGTATGCCTCGAAACCGGCAATGGCGCCCTTGAAGTCACCCCTTACCAACTTGTCTTTGGCTATATTGTAGGCGGCTCGGTCCGCTTCCGGGTCGTTGTCACCCTCAGCGCCAGCCTCTGGCTGCTCGGTGGTTCCCCGTTCAGCCAGCGTGTTAATCCGGGTATCCAGGTCCAGGTAACGCTCACGCTCCGCTTTCTTGAGAGTAGAAAGCTCGTGGCGCAACTCTTCCAGCTGACCCTGCAGCTGTTGAATCTGTTCTTCATACTGTTGCTGCTGTTGCATCAACACCATCAACCCGCCCTCGTTCACCGCAGCAGACGATGTGGAGGTACTGCGCACTTGTGACTGCGCCTGGGAGAGGCTGCGCTCTTCAACGGCCAGCGGCCCAGTGCTCTGTGCATACGCACAGAGCACCAGGGAGCTGAGCATCGCGCCTGCAATCAGGCGCGCTGTCATCACTACCTTCATGCCTTACGGACGGCCGGACAGGTAATTGATTTCTACACGGCGGTTCTTGGCCCAATCCATCTCGGCGTGGCCAAACGCTGCCGGCTTCTCTTCACCGTAGGAAACAATTTCCACCTGAGAAGAAGCAACACCCTGCACACGCAGGAACTTTTCTACCGCTTTGCCACGACGCTCGGACAGAGCAACGTTGTATTCACGGGTACCGCGCTCATCAGCATGGCCTTCCAGACGAATTTTCGCGTTAGCGTTGTTCTTCAGGTAGGTCGCGTGGGCACGCAGGGTTTCAAACGCCGCAGCCGGAACGGTGTTGCTGTCGAATGCGAAGTAGATAACGCGTGAATCGGTTGTACCGTCGTAGTTGGACGGATGGTTATAGAAGTTGTCAGCAGTCAGCGGGATGCTGCTGGTGTCCGGTTTAACCGGCTCTGACGACTTAACCGGAGAGACCGGAGACGTGTCAGTCTGCTGGGACATATCGTTGGTGGCTGAAGTATCGTCTTCAGTCGGTGTGCTGGAACAAGCTGCCAGTGCAGCTGCCAGCATTAGGGCAAACAGCGGGTTAAATAATGAACGCATGCGAAAAGCTCCTATAATTTCCTAGTATTGGACTCCGAGAACCACTCAGAGGAACGGCGACCATGCCGGTTCTCTGACTTCCCCTTCCTTCGACGGCAGCTCAACCTTGACTCTGCCATCGATGGATACGGCTTCCAGAACCCCCGTCCCCCCGTGTTGCGTCCCGTAAATTACCATACTTCCATTGGGCGCAACACTAGGCGATTCATCCATATCGGTGCGAGTCACAATATTAAATGTGCCACGCTGGAGGTCCTGCACACCGACATTGAAATTTCCATTTCGTCGATGCACATAAACGAGATAGCGGCCGTCCGGGGTTACATCGGAGCGCGCATTATAAGCGCCCTGGAACGAAACCCGCCGGACCGACTTATCATTTATGTTCAGTTTGTAAATCTGTGGACCACCGGAGCGACTGGAAGTGAACACCAGATGCTCGCCATCAGGCAACCAACGGGGCTCGGTATCGATGCCATAATTGTTGGTTAACCGGGTCAGCGCCTTGGTCGACAGATTCAACGTATAAATTTCGGGATTGCCATCACGGGACAGCGTCAACGCCAATTTCTGACCATCCGGCGACCAATCCGGTGCACCGTTGATACCACTGAAACTGGACACTTTTTCCCGCTCGGTGGTGGCCAAGCTGTGAATATACACACCCGGCCGCCCCTGATCTTCAAAAGAGACGTAAACAATTTTCCTGCCATCGGGTGACCACGCAGGGCTCATGATAGGCTCTTTGCTGCGCAGAATGGTGGTCACGCGGTGGCCATCAGCATCCGCATATTGCAGCTGATACGGATTGGCATCATTGCGATTATGCGTCACATAAAGGATTTTGGTGGAGAACGCTCCAGGAATGCCGGTAAGCTGCTCATAGATACGATCACTAATGGCATGGGCCACATCGCGCAGCTGCGATGCCGGCGGACGGTAGGTTTCCGACAGCAATTTCTTCTGCCGCACCACATCAAACAGCGCATAGCTAACTTCATAGCTACCCGTTTCCTGGCGCTTCATGCTGCCGGTGATTACGTATTCCGTGCCCAGCACGTTGAAGTCGCGGTAAATCATTTCCTGTTCATTACGGGGCCGGCTGAGCATATCCTCTGGCGGTAGCGGCTTGAACTGGCCACTGCGATGCAGATCAGCTTGAACGATCTGGGATACGTCGTCAGGGGCATTTTGCCCGCCATCAAAAGGCACCACTGCAATCGGCACCGCATCCACACGACCTTCGGTCACCTTAATCAGCAATTCTGCCTGGGCATTGAGCATCCACAAGGCTGCCATCAAGGCGACACTGATTTGCATCCATATCTTGCGTTTACACGTTTGCTGCATCCTTAACACACCTATCATTGTGCAACTCCAGGATCGAATTCGATCACCAGTGAGCGAAACTGTTCGTTAAATAACGGGCCGTCCGGCACCGGCAGAGGACTGGCCAGTTTTACGGCATTCAAGACCGATTCGTCGAAATCCGGGTAGCCGCTGCTTTCAACCACCGACACATTGATCACCTCGCCGCCCGGGATCATCTGTATTTTCACCCGTGTCTGGACATCATCCCGGTTTCGGTAATTACCAGGAATCCGCCAACGCTGGCCCACATGGGCGGCGATAGCATCGGTAAAGCTTGCAACGTGAGCATCCGCCTGGTCCGCACTACTGGCGGCTTCCTGATCCGGCTGGTCAGTGGCTTTGCTCTGCCTGTCCATTTCCAGCTCTTCCTCCGCCAACATCTCTTCCACGCTCGGGGTGTCGATCTCCGGCACCACTGGCTTGGGCTTTGCCTCGGGTTTGGGCGCCGATTTGGGTTTAGGCTCCGGCTTTTTTGCCGGCGCAGGCTTCGAATCAGGCTTGGGCTTGGGCGTCGGTTTAGGCTCCGTTTTAGGCTTTGCCTTTGGTTCCGTTTTGGGCTTTGGCTTTGGTTTTGCTATCGGCTTGGGTGTCGGTTTTACTTCCTGTTTGGGTTTCGCCACAGGTGCATTCTGTTGCTTGGACCGTTCCACCATGGTCGCCTTCACATGGGGTGGCACCACCGGAGCCTTATGCAATGATGGATCCGTGCTCCAGCTAAACACCAACAAACCACACACCAACAGGTGAATAAACAGCGTAAATAACACCGCAACACGACGATCACTCATTGCGTCCCTGCGGCTCAGTCACCAACCCGAGTTGGCTAATGCCGGCTTCCTGTAGCGCGCCCATCAAGGTGACCACCCGGGCGTAGGCTACATTACCATCGCCCTCCACTAGAAACAGGGTGGACGGCTTGTGTTTCTGGATGCGCAGCACATGGCCTTTGACGGTTTCCAGGCTGGAGGATTTCTGGCCATCACCGCCTACATCGATGAAATAACTACCGTCCGCGGTCACCGAAATGATCACCGGTTCGTTCTTGGTAGTATCGATAGGGTCGCTGTTGCTATCCGGCAGGTCCACATTAATGCCCTGGGTCATCATCGGCGCCGTGGCCATAAAAATCACCAGCAGCACCAACATCACATCAATGTAAGGCACCACGTTCATCTCGGCGACGAGCTTACGCGGCACCCTTATCTTTACGCCGCTCATGATTATGCCCCGCGCCCGTGGGCCTGACGATGAAGCACCGAAGAGAACTCTTCCGCGAACATTTCATTTTCCGTCAGTAAGGCATCGCTCTGTGCCGAGAAACGGTTGTAGGCCATGACCGCGGGAATCGCTGCAAACAAGCCAATGGCGGTGGCGATCAGCGCCTCGGCAATCCCCGGCGCAACCACACTGAGGGTAGCCTGTTTCACGTTAGCCAATGCCATAAAGGAATTCATGATGCCCCAGACGGTCCCGAACAACCCCACGTAAGGGCTGGTAGAGCCCACCGTGGCAAGGAAAGGCAAGTGTTTGGTAAGGCGGGTCTGTTCGCGCTGCAAGGCAACCCGCATGGCGCGCTGGGCGCCCTCCATCACCGCTTCTCCGCCACGGGCGCTTTTGGAAAGCCGAGCAAATTCCTGAAAACCCGCGCGGAAAATCGCTTCACTACCGGAATCCACATTCGGGTCTTTGCGGCTCTGGTTATAGAGAGAGGCAAGATCATCGCTGGACCAGAACTTTTCCTCAAAGGCACGACCTGCCCGCTGGGCCCGGCCTAGCACTCGGAAACGGCCAACAATCATGTACCAGGACGTCAATGACGCCAGAATCAACAGCGCCATCACCAGCTGCACCACCACGGTGGCGTTGCTGATCAAACTGACGACAGACATGCTGGATGCCTCAACCATGTAGCCCTTCTCCTTTGCTGGCCGCGCTAAATTTTTTATACAGTGCCGTCGGGATAGCCGCCGGTTTGAGGGTATCGGCTCTCACGCAAGCCACCTTAATGTCTGCCTGACAAATTAATGCGCCGGCTTTACGCACCTGCTGATCAAACACCAGCGTGGCCTTACCCATTTTTTTCAGTGTGGCTGACACGGTCAGCGCATCATCAATACGTGCCGGCTGGCGGTACTGCACATGGGCGGAATGCACAACAAACTGAAAGTTTTCATCCGCCAAAGCGTAGTGCTGATAACCCAGCGTACGTAGAAATTCAGTACGCGCCCGCTCCATGAATTTCAGGTAATTCACGTAATAGACTATGCCACCTGCATCAGTGTCTTCGATGTAGACGCGCACCGGCAGGGTAAATTCCCTGTTTCCTTGATTTTTTTCAATCATTAAACAAATCACCCTCTTGGCGGGGGCGCTGCAACCCAAAATGACGCCAAGCATGGTTGGTCACCGCCCGTCCACGCGGGGTGCGCTGAATAAAGCCTTGCTGTATCAGGTAAGGCTCCACTACCTCTTCCAGGGTGCCGGAGTCCTCATTGAGTGCTGCTGCCAAGGATTCCAGCCCTACCGGTCCGCCATCAAATTTGTGCATGATCATATCCAGCAGGCGGCGGTCAGTGCCGTCCAGACCACAACTGTCCACCTCCAGCATGTCTAAGGCACGCTGGGCGATCTCTTCGGTAATCCGCCCATCGCCCTTCACCTCGGCGTAATCGCGCACGCGACGCAGTAGACGGTTGGCAATACGCGGGGTGCCACGGGCGCGGCGCGCCACTTCCAGGGCACCGGCCGTTTCGATAGGGATAGCAAGAATATCGCAAGCGCGGCTAACAATGCCGGACAAGTCATCTACAGAATAGAATTCGAGGCGCTGCACAATCCCAAAACGGTCGCGCAACGGAGCGGTAAGCAAGCCTGCCCGGGTGGTCGCGCCAACAAGAGTAAACGGCGGAAGATCCAGTTTGATGGAACGGGCGGCCGGTCCTTCACCGATCATGATATCCAGCTGATAGTCTTCCATTGCCGGATAAAGGATTTCCTCTACCACCGGAGACAGGCGGTGGATTTCATCCACGAAAAGCACATCACCCTCTTCCAGGTTGGTCAGGATGGCCGCCAGATCACCAGCCTTTTCCAGCACCGGGCCAGAGGTGGACTTGAGATCGCAGCCCATTTCACGGGCAATAATATGCGCAAGGGTCGTCTTGCCGAGCCCGGGAGGGCCAAAAATTAAAGTATGGTCAAGGGCTTCATTGCGTCCGCGGGCAGCATCAATAAAGATTTCCATGCGCTCGCTGACTTTCGGCTGCCCATGATAATCCGCCAAGCTGGCCGGGCGAATCGCCCTGTCCTGCTGTTCTTCCTGGCTACCAACGGCAACCGCGGTAATGACTCGTTCGTTATCCATGCCTGCAGCGGGCTTGCCTCTATATCGTGGGAGTCGCTAGCGTATCGTACCCTGATACCGTACTGCCATTACTGTTATCATAAAGTGGTATGTCACGCCGGTGTGAAGCGCTAGCGAGCCAGGCTTTTAAGCGCCTTACGGATCAGTTGCTCGCTGCTCATGCCTTCTTGATCTGCTGCTTTACCCACCGCAGCAGCGGCATCCTTGTTGCGGTAGCCCAGCGCCTCCAAGGCCGCAATGGCGTCACGGGCATCATCGGGCTGATCCGTATCGACCCGGCCCGGCAAACTCACTGGCCCACCATCAATCTTATCGAGTCGGTCCCTCATTTCGATAACCAAACGCTCGGCGGTTTTTTTCCCAATGCCCGGCACGTTCACAAGCGACGTGGTGTCCTGCTCCTGAATACAGCGCGCCAAACGATCAGCCTCAATGCCAGAAAGAATGGCCAGCGCCATTTTCGGCCCCACCCCATTCACCTTGATCAAAGCGCGAAACAACTCACGTTCATAACGATCAGCGAAACCATACAGCAACTGAGCATCTTCACGGACCACAAAATGTGTGTGCAATGTGAGCTCCGCGCCCGCCTCGGGCAAATCGTAGAACACCGTCATCGGTGCCTCTACTTCGTAGCCAACGCCGTTTACGTCCAGCAACAGCACCGGGGGGCGTTTTTCCAACAGGGTTCCACGAAGTTGTCCGATCATCTTTTTTCCATTTACCCGTACCCAGCAAAAGTATCGTGTAGAAAATACAGGCTGAATATTCGGTGGTCACAATCAATCACTGAAAAAATCAAAAAAACAGTCAACACACTAACGAACCCGGCCGCGCCTTACCGACGTAGCGCCAGCCATTCTGGCCAGGGACAGTCGCATATGAGCATGGCAAAGCGCGATCGCCAGGGCATCAGCGGCGTCTTCCTGCGGGCGTTGATCCAGTTTAAGCAGATACTTCACCATTTCTCCGACCTGGTTTTTTTCCGCTCCACCTTTGCCGACAACGGCCTGTTTTACTTGGCGGGCCGAATATTCAAACACCGGCACACACGCCTGCACCACTGCCGCAATGGCTGCACCGCGGGCCTGACCCAATTTCAGGGCAGAATCCGCATTGCGAGCCATAAACACTTTTTCGATGCTGACTTCCGCCGGCCCGTATTCCTTCACCACCTGATCAATCCCCGCGAATATCTCACCCAATCGCGGCGGAATCTCCTTATGGGAAGTCGCAATAGTACCGAAAGCCACTGCGCGGGAACGATTTCCGACCACATCCACCACGCCGTAACCGGTGCGTCGAGAACCGGGATCAATACCCAGAATAAGCGCCATATTTCACAGACCGATAAGAAAAGGAAAGACACCCGGCCCAGCACCTGATATCTGTCTCCGTTCTACCCGACCACTGTACAAATGTCCAGATCAATCAAAAGACGCTTTACATTACATGCATGATGCACCACACCACAAACACCAGTGATGAATGACAACGGCATTCAAGAATGCCGTCATCAAATGCCAAAGAAAAAAGCCCCGAATAGTTCAGGGCTTTTTCTCTGCTCGCAGCTTGTCTTGTAACGTGACGTCCGCTGCTATTCCTCTTCTTCTTCCGGCGCCGGCCAACTGGCATTGGTGTAGACGTTCTGCACGTCGTCCAAATCTTCCAGCATGTCGATCATCTTTTGCACGGTTTCCGCGGTGTCGATATCCATCTCCGCTTCCGTGGACGGATGCATGGTAACTTCCGCCTCGGCAAATTCCAGCCCGGCCTCACGGAGGGCATCTACCACTTCACCGAAACTCTTGTCCGGCGTGGTGGTAACCACAAAACCGTCACCACCGACGTCTTCCACGTCTTCTGCGCCGGCTTCCAACGCCACTTCCATCAATTTTTCTTCGTCCACATCGGGCTCAAAGAAAATCTCACCACGCTTGGTGAACAGGAAAGCTACGGAACCGCTGGTACCTAAATTACCGGCAAACTTGGAAAATGCATGACGCACTTCAGCCACGGTGCGGTTCACATTGTCGGTCATGGTTTCCACCAGAACCGCCACGCCTCCCTTGCCGTAACCTTCATAGGTGATTTCATCCATATTGCCGTCATCATCACCGCCGGCGCCACGTTTAACGGCACGGTCAATGGTGTCACGGGTCATGTTCTGGCCCAGCGCCTTGTCGATCGCTGCTCGCAAACGCGGGTTATCGTTGGGCTCGCCTCCACCCATCTTCGCGGCCACGGTCAGCTCGCGAATCAACTTGGTAAAGATCTTGCCACGTTTGGCATCCTGGGCCGCCTTGCGGTGCTTGATGTTGGCCCACTTGCTATGTCCTGCCATGCTACCTCCGCCAGCACGCAGCACGCGTCACGCAACACGTTTCGGGTACGCCTCTTTGCGTGAAGCGTGATGCGTAGGCCTGCCTGCGTTTCTCCTGTATCAACCTTCTTCTTTGCGTACCTGTACGCCGACTTCACGCAGCTGCTTGTTGTCCACCGGTGACGGTGCATTGGTCATCGTGCACGCCGCCGTTTGCGTCTTCGGGAAAGCGATCACATCCCGGATCGATTCACAGCCAGTCATCAACATCACCATGCGATCCAAGCCAAACGCCAGGCCACCGTGGGGCGGGGCGCCATATTTCAGGCCGTCTAGCAGGAAGCCGAATTTTTCCTCGGCTTCCTCATCAGAAATGCCCAGCGCTTCAAATACAGTGCGTTGCATGGCTGGGCTATGAATACGGATGGACCCGCCACCCAGCTCGGTACCGTTAAGCACCATGTCATAGGCCCTCGATAACGCCTCGCCCGGATTACTCTTAAGCTCTTCCGCGCTACAACTGGGCATGGTGAAGGGATGATGCAAGGCATGGTATTGCCCTTCGTCTTCCTCGAACATGGGGAAGTCCACTACCCACAATGGCGCCCATTCTCCCTCGACCAAATTCAAGTCATGGCCCACTTTGACGCGCAGAGCACCCAGCGCTTCGTTAACGATCTTGGCCTTGTCAGCACCGAAGAAAATCAGATCGCCGGTCTCGGCGCCGGTGCGCTCAAGGATGCCGTTAATGGCATCTTCGGTCAGGAACTTCAGGATCGGAGACTGCAGACCTTCAGCGCCGGCGGCCAAGTCGTTGACCTTGATGTAAGCCAAACCCTTGGCGCCATAAATGCTGACAAACTTGGTGTAGCCATCGATATCCTTGCGCGACAGGCTGCATCCACCTGGCACTCGCATGGCCGCCACACGGCCTTTCGGGTCGTTGGCCGGGCCGGAGAACACTTTAAAATCCACGCCAGCAAGCAGGTCGGCAATATCAATCAGCTCCAATGCAATACGCAGGTCAGGCTTGTCGGACCCGAAACGCTGCATGGCCTCGGAGAATGGCATGCGCGGGAAATCCGGTAAGTCTACACTGAGCAATTCTTTAAACACCGAACGCACCATCCGTTCGGCAATGCCCATAATGTCTTCTTCTTCTACAAAGGAAGCTTCCAAATCAATCTGGGTAAATTCCGGCTGGCGATCGGCTCGCAGGTCTTCGTCACGGAAGCACTTGGCAATCTGGTAGTAGCGATCAAAGCCTGCCACCATCAACAGCTGTTTAAACAACTGCGGGGACTGCGGCAACGCAAAAAAACTACCCGGGTGCGTTCGGCTGGGCACCAAGTAATCGCGGGCACCTTCCGGCGTCGCCCGGGTCAGGATCGGCGTTTCCACATCCATGAAACCCTCGCCTTCCAGGAAGGCGCGCACAACATGGGTCAGTCGCGAACGGAACTGGAAGTTTTTCAACACTTCCGGGCGGCGCAGATCCATATAACGGTACTTGAGACGCACCTCTTCACCGGCGGCGGAGTGGGCATCCAACTCAAATGGCGGAGTCTCCGCTTCATTAAGAATCGTCAGCTCTTTGCCCAAGACTTCGATATCACCAGTGGCCATCTTGCTATTACGCACTGATTCGTCACGCATGCGTACCCGGCCGCTCAAGCGAACCACATATTCACTGCGTACTTTGTCAGCCAGCGCGAAGGCATCCACAGTGTCCGGATCAAACACCACCTGCACCAGACCATTACGGTCACGCAGGTCGAGGAAGATCACCCCACCGTGGTCACGGCGGCGACTGACCCAACCGCAAAGCTCTACTGTTTCTCCGTCGTGGGAGGCTCGCAAATCACCGCAATAATGGCTTCGCATGCTTAAAATCCGCTTGTGTTCTGATTACGCCGTCCGGCTTATTGAAGGCGACCCCAGGCTGGCTGAAGCCTGCCCCGACGCCAGACCGCTGAAAAAGGCGCCACAGTATAGCGATTCAACCGCCGCCGAGCCATGCCGGGCGGCGATTCACTGCGAAACGGGACACAAGCCTACTTAATTTCACAAAATACCTTGGAAAATAGTGTCTCTACGCCTTGTGCCCTGAAAACCCATGGCATATAAAAGATGAGAACCTTCTTAGAGACCCTCTGCGTTGCGCAGTCTAGGGGCGTAGCTGACAAGGAAGCAACGCCGGTCATCCGTACCAGTGCGGGGCCAATACAACATTAAGAAAACACCATAAAGGGGTAAGCAATCCATGGCTGCAAAGAAAAAGACCGCGGTTAAAGCGTCCAGCACCACAGCAGCTCGCAAGGTGAAAACCATCACCGAACCGATGAACAAGACTCAGATCATCAACCAGATCAGCGAAACCACCGGCCTAACCAAGAAAGACGTGAACGCTGTTTTCGACCAACTCGGCGATATCATGGAAGGCCACCTGAAAAAGCGTGGTGCTGGCCAGTTCACCCTGCCCGGTCTGCTGAAAATCGTGACCCAGAAGAAGCCCGCTACCAAAGCACGTAAAGGCATCAACCCTTTTACCGGGGAAGCGACCACTTTCGCAGCCAAGCCTGCCCGCACCATGGTCAAGGTGCGTCCGCTGAAAAAATTGAAAGATATGACCGCCTGAGTCACGTTCTACCATCGGGCGCCCAGCGCCCGATGGCATCCCTCTTGTGCATAGCTCACGCTGACTTCTCGCCCGCACTGGCCCCCAAAGGCTGCATCCCTCTATAATGCGCGCCGCATACGGAGGAGAACCCCATGGCTGAACGTAAAGATAAACAGAAGGTAATCGGCGAGCCGATGACCGATGAGCAGATCGCAGTGTTCCTGGATTTCTCTCCCGAGGAGGGCGTGAACGGAGACTTCCACGTACTGGAAAAAGCCTACCGCGCCCTTCGCGCGGAGGATTTCACCCGCTTCCTGGCGTTTTTCAAGGACCAGAACCGGAACTTGGATGCTCGCGATCCGCAAGGCCGCACCCTGCTATCCCTGATTGACCAGCATCCGAAAGGAGCGAAATACGCGCAGGCTCTGCGCGACGCCGGCGCCAACGCCTGATACCCGCCTTTCTCGTGCCAGCCTGGCACAAACCAGGCTGGCACAATAACGCTACACTCTATGCCTGCAAACGCATATTGAGCAGAACTTGTCCACATCACGCCTGCATGGCATTGTTGTCTAATAAAGGGCTATGGGGGCCCGGCGAACCTGGTCGCCTACAAACACAACAACAAGAGCTGTAAACATCATGGCAGCATATTCTGTATCGTTCTGGCGCTCTCTGTGCCTCATCGCGCTCTGCGCGATCAGCTTGCAACTCCATGCGGCCCGCGATGATGAGGCCGACGACGAAATGGACGAAGTCACCCCGGAAGAACTGCAGATACAGAATATCCCGGTGGATGAGCGTATTTTCGTCGAAAAATGGAACGATGTACCTTACAAGGAGAGCTATTTCACCTACACGGACAAGCAGATTCGCGACAAGTGGGAGTATTTGATGCGCGGTCTGAAAGTACCCTATCCGTCCGCCGCTTATATGCAAAAACAGTTCGAAAAATATCCTTTCATGAAAGAGGACATCAAGGACTGGAACGGCGATTACCCATTACTGGAAGCACGCATCCTGCAGGTCTGGCGCAAGTTCTTTGCCGGTAATTTTCAAGAAGCCCGCGAAGAGGGGCTGCAACTGGGGCCCATTGGCAAAATTCCCGCGCTGTTTTCCCAGCTGATGTACGCCATCTACCTAACTGATCGCCAGAGCACCAAGTATATGATGCTCCAGGACGTGGCCAACCAGGCCCAGGAATACTTCGATGACATGGAAGAGGCTGCCGGCGATCCGGCCATTGCCCCCATTGTTGCCTCTGTAAAGCTGGGATACGCCTACGCCATCGCCCGTATCGCCGAAGAATCTCCGGTACCGATCGTTGTCGCCCGACGCTATATCGGCAAGATCAAGAACAGTGCGGAAGAAGTGGTTGAGATCATGCCCGATCAGCCGTTGGGGCATGCCTTCCGTGCCGGTGTGGACGCCGGCATCATGCGTCGGGTGGGCAAATTCACCGGCCGCATGACCTACGGCGCACGAACCACCACGGTGCAAGAATCTTTTGCTGACGCGCTCAAGCTCGCTCCGGATATTCCCATCGTCAATTACGAATATGCCAATGCGCTGATCTACATGAACCGCAAACGCGATCTGAATGAAGCGATCAGCTACTTGGAAAAAGCCATGAAAATTCGCCCGGAATTTTCCATGGATGCGCTCGACGTAATGTATTCCTACAAACGTTTACAGGAAGTAAGGCTGTATGCGCTGAACTTCCGTAGTTTCCGCAAATTCGAGAAGCTGCGTCGCAAGTACAGCAAAAAGACGGATCGGAACCTGACCAGCATCATCAGCGAGCCGCTGAGCATGGAGATGCTCAATAACCCGGAAAAATACATCCTCCCAACACGCAACTAACAGGCAACCCCATGTCTCTTTATGAAGACAAGCTGTTCCCGGTATTACTGAATTGGGCTACCCGCCCCGTTTACCGGGACCGACAACAGTTACTCGCCCAAGCCACTGGCCGGGTTCTGGAACTGGGCGTCGGCACAGGCGCCAATTTTCCTTTCTACAGCCCTGCTGCCACGGAAATTCACGGCATCGAGCCCGCCAGCGGATTGCTTGCTATGGCCCGCGATAGTGCGCAACAGTGTGACGCCCCGGAGCGTTTCCACATCCAGGAAGGCGACGCCCAACTACTGCCCTACCCTGATCAACACTTCGATACCGTGATTGCCTGCCTGGTGTTCTGCACCATCCCGGATCCAAATCAGGCCGCGCAGGAAGCGTTCCGCGTCCTTAAACCAGGCGGCCATCTGCTATCGCTAGAGCATGTCCTCAGCGAACGTCCCTGGATTCAGCGCCTGCAGAAAACCCTGAACCCGGCCTGGAAACCGCTAGCCTGCGGCTGTCAGCTTACCCGTGATACCGCTCGCATTTTCCAACGCGCAGGCTTTCAGGCCGACACCGCCCGCCAACATCGCCACCCCAAACTGCCTGCCTTTGCTGGCGAGCTATACCAAGGGCGATTGCTGCGGCCTTGAAGAGCCTCTGCAAAAAGCTCAACGTTAAAAGTTGGAACGCCAGTTAATTCGAGTTTCAACTTTTAACTCGCACCGCTCCTCAGTGGGACAAACTGCCGCACCTCTGGAGCCCACTTTACCGTTACAATAGCGGCCATGGATAACCGCCCCCCCTTATTAAACTGGCGCCTGCGCCTCATCTGGCTGCGCAGCCTGCTAGTACTGGCCATCACCCTCGCCTTAATCGTGCTGCAACGTTTCGGCCACAGCGGCTATCAGCTGGCTGAGCTAGGCTGGCTGGGCGCGCTGTTATTGCCCAACCTAGTCACCCTACTCACCCGCAAGGCCCCTTTACAGCGCCACAGCCAGTTGCTGACGCTGGAATTGGCCATGGACGCGATTTTGTTTGCTGGTTTGATTCAAGGCTTCGGTGGTGCCGGCAACCCCCTTTCCTTTTATTTATTAGTGCCCGCACTGATGGCGTCGCTGACTTTACCCATGGCCGGCGGCATACTGGTGGCGCTACTGGCTTTAGCAGGGTACATGGTGTCATTGAGCTGGTACCAAATGCCCGCCATGAACAGTCCGCTACACGCTCTCACCCACCAACTCAGCGGTCTACACAGCACCGGCATGGCGGCTGTTTTTATCGCCCTACTAGCCATGCTCAGTGTGCTCGGGCAAGTGATTCAGCGGCTAATACACCAGCAACAAAAGCAACAGGAGCAAGCCTTGGATTTGGCCGGTCGACGTGAGCACATGTACCAGGTGGCAGCGACCTTGGCCGATCAGGCCCATGAGCTGAACACGCCTTTAGGCACCTTGGTCATGCTGGCCGATAACCTTATCCATGCTCCCGAAATGCCCGACTCCCTGCGCCCAGAAGTGGAACAAATAGATCATCTGGCCCGCAACGTGGCCAACCGTCTTAAACAGGGCAACGAAACTCAGCTGGAACCCGGGCTACCGCTGAGCGTGCTGATACAGCAATTACAACAGCACCTGCGTCACCTGGCCCCGACTCTCAATGTGACCCATACCTTGAAAGCAGATCCCCTTGTGGCCGATAGTCAGAACTGGTATCGGGTACTGTGCAATCTGGGCTATAACGCCATGGATGCAGGCGCCACCCGCTTGGATATCATCGTCAGCGACCATTCTCCGCAATACCGAGTGCAACTCAGTGACGATGGCCCGGCCCACCCGGATTCAGAACGCGAAGGTCTCGGCATGGGGTTGACCTTGGTGTATTCCGCCTTGGCACACATTGGTGCTGAGCTGGAAATGGACTTTGGTCATAGCTGGACCCAGGCCCGAATTCACTGGGCCCATACCGATAACCCTGGAGCTGAATCATGAGCAACGCCATTCTCATCCGTCATCTGCTGCTGGTAGAAGACGATGATCTACTGGCTGAACAAACCGCTCGGGCTTTGGGTCGTCACGGCGTCCAGGTTCATGTCGCCCACAGTCGCGAACAGGCTTTGCTTCTGATCACTGAACTCAACACACAGGGAACCCCACCCGACGGCGCCATACTCGATCAAAATCTGGGAGACGATAACGGTCTTGATCTAATCGAACCGATTCGGCGGCAGTACCCCCTCTGTCGGGTGATTCTGCTCACTGGCTACGGCAGCATTGCCGCCGCCGTCGCCGCCACCCACCGTGGCGCCCACAATTATTTGACCAAGCCCGCGAGTGCCAACGACATTCTGCAATCGCTTAATGCTGATCCTGCCAGCCAGACCTTGCCTCTACCCGACAGCCCTCCGTCACTGCAACGACTGGAGTGGGAACATATCCAGCGTACCCTGGATGTCCACAACGGCAATATCTCGCGCGCGGCAGAGGCCCTTGGCATTCACCGTCGCACGCTGCAGCGTCGGTTGAAAAAGCGGCCCAGCGCCAGCGACTATTTGCGAGACTCTCAGAGAGAGGCTCCGCATGAAAAACAAACAGAGCAGCACGCTAGCCGTACAGCCAATAAATCCACACCTCAAGGCTGATCGCCTTCGTAGTTAAAGTTCTCGTTACCCCTACCCTTGGCTTACACTGTGGGCTGACACGAACAGGGATGCAGAGCTTGGCGCACCGTCGACACCACAAATGGCAGAGCAAGGCGATCGCCCTGATACTACTGATGCTGTTGCCGGCCATCGCGTTCAGCAAAACCGCGCCGAGCCTACAGATTACCGGCAACGCCAGCGAAGCGGTGACTCATAATATTCAGGCCCTGATCGATCTCTCACGTTACCCCTGCCACCCCCCCAAGGCCCAATATGGGCTGATTCGCCGGCATATCATTACCAACAGCACCGGCGCATTACAGGCTATGGGTTATTACGATAGCCAGCTAAACCTGTCCACCGATGAAAACAGCGGCTGCGTCAGCTTCACCCTGGATGTCAACACTGGCCCCCCTGTGATACTCAAGCACCTACAAGTGGAAATTACTGGCGATGCAGCCCAGGACCCGGCGTTCTCCAAGCTGCTGGAAAAAGCCCAGTTGGCCATCGGCCAACGGCTTCAGCATGATCGCTACAGCAACCTGAAGAAAAACCTGCAGCAGCACCTGATCAGCCGCGGCTATGTTCAGGGCGAACTGACAGTGCACACCCTCGAAGTGGACACAAAACAACACCGCGCCAGCATCACCCTTCATGTGGACAGCGGGCCGCGCTATCACTTCGGCGAGATCAGCCTAACCGGCAGCGTGCTTGAGCGTTCGCTGGTCAACGCCTATGTAAGTTTTCAGGAAGGCGAACCCTACGACAGTGGTCGCATGTTACAAACCCAGCAGGCATTTTTGGGCGCCGGCTATTTCAGCGCGGTGCAGGTACAAAAAGGTGACCCCAACGACACCACCCGCCGGATTCCCGTCAGCATTACGCTCACCGACAGTAACCGTTGGTCGCTGCTCACGGGTATAGGCATCAGTACCGATACCGGGCCACGGGTGAGGCTGGGCGTGGAAAATCGCCGGGTAAACGAAGCAGGGCACCGCTTCCGGGCAGAAACCGAGCTCTCTGAAGTGCAACAGGGCGCCGGGGCGAGCTATCAGATTCCGCTCAAAGACCCGCTCCATGAACGGCTCGATCTGCACACCAGTTTTATCAACGAAAACACCGACAGCAACGAAAACGAACGCTGGAGCACTGGGGCCGATTATATCATCGAGCTGGAAAATCACTGGGTAGCGACCACCTCTCTGGAGTTGCTGCGTGAGACCTATCAGGTCGCAGACCAAGTAGATCAAGCCGAATTGTTGATACCCGGATTCCAGTTAAGCCGCGTCAAAGCCGACGACCCGGTCTACCCAACCTTCGGCTGGCGTCTCAGCACCGCCATGCGTTTTGCTACCCAGAGTCTGTCATCCACCGCGGACTTTTTTCAGTTCACCAGTGGCGCAAAAATTCTCTTTCCCTTACTGGGCGGGCGCATGCTGATGCGTACCGACTTGGGTTACACCGAAGTTACTGATGTGACCGAACTCCCCGCCTCTATCCGCTTCTTCGCCGGCGGCGACTCCAGTGTGCGTGGTTTCGCTTATGAATCTCTGGGCCCTGAAGACAGCAATGGCGAGGTCATCGGCGGGCGCAACCAGGCCACTGGCAGCCTGGAATACGACCATCCGCTTACTGAAAAATGGCACTTGGCCGTGTTCACCGATGCCGGCAATGCCTTCAATGAATTCGATGAATTTGAACCCCGGCATAGTGCAGGTCTGGGTATTCGCTGGCGCTCCCCACTGGGCCCCATCCGGCTGGATCTTGCCCGGGCCGTGGATGAGCACCGTGACTGGCGCGTGCATCTGAGCATGGGGCCAGACTTATGATCAGCCGCCAACGCCTGTTCGGCTTTGCCATGGGTAAAATACTGACCCGTGGCTTGCTGGTACTGCTCAGCCTGTTGTTGCTCTGCCTGCTGGCTCTGGCCTTGCTGCTGGGCACCGCCACCGGCAACCGCTGGATACTGGAACAAGCCACCCCCTTTATTCCCGGCGAACTCACTCTGGGTGAATGGCATGGCAGCCTGCTCAGCGGCATCACCCTGAACCATATCGACTACCGCTACGAGGAACTCAATATCCGCCTGGACCAGCTCAGCGCTGAGCTGGCACCACACGCCCTGCTGAAAGGCTGGCTGGAACTGACATCGCTATCACTGGGCACCTTGCACATTACCTTACCGCCCGCCGATGCTACCCCGTCACAGCCGGCCTCCCTGCCGGATAGCCTGTCACTGCCTTTCGGTATCCGCATCGACGCACTCACCGTAAACACCTTCCAGCTAAACGACGCCGTCCTGATTCGTCAGCTGGAAGCAGATAACCTGGCAGCCTGGCGACGCTTCCAGATCGCCCGTCTGCAAACCCACACCCTGGCCGACGCCAACGTAAAGGCTACCGCCCAGGGCAAGCTCACCGCCCCCTTTGATGTACAAGGCACCGCCAGCTGGACACTGCCGCTACCCGAAAGCGATACCCTGCAAGCCAGCCAGGCCAATGGCCAGCTGACCCTGACCGGCCCGTTGAGCCAGCTCCAAGTGCATCATCAGCTTAGCGGCCCGGTGAAACTGCAAAGCCAGGGGGAATGGCTGCTGAAAGATGGCCAATGGCAAATCGCCATGCAGCACCGCTGGCCCGCTCAGGCATTGCCGCTAACCCTGCCGCAACCGCTGGCGCTGGGCAAAGGGGAGTTGGACACCCATGGGCCACTCGACGCACTGCAGCTGAAAGGTCAAACCGGCCTCGCCAGTGGGGAGCACAACGTGGCGATCACTCTGGATAGCGCCCTGATACCTGGCGGCGTCACCTTGCACAATCTTACCGTCAAGGACGGCGAGCAAACGCTGGCCAGCCGCGGGCAAGTCATGTTTAGTCCGTTAAGTTGGGATCTGGATCTGAGCGGCGACCTGGATACCGCCCTGCTGCACCCACTCCTCCCCGGCCAGTTGGCCATCGACGGCCACAGCAAAGGACAGTGGGACGGCGACCGCTGGTCCCTGTCTCCCAGTGAGCTCACCCTGCGCGGTAACGTTCGCCAACAACCGTTATCTTTGAGCAGTACAGTGCAAAGCCAGATCGCCAACGATAAGCAACAACTGCAGTTACGCAGCAAAGGACGCTGGGGCGATAACCGGTTTCAGTCCAATGGCCAGGTATGGCCACAGTGGCAACTGCACAGCGAGCTGAACCTCACACAGTTAGAACAACTCTACCCCGGACTGGCAGGCAACCTGGCAGGGCAAATTCAGCTTCAGGGCCGTTACAGCGACCCCGCCCTCAGCGGCCAGCTCACTGGCAATAACCTGAGTTGGCAAGACTGGTCTCTGGGTCAAATGCAAAGCCGGTTTTCGCAATTACGGCTACCGCAGACATCCCGACCAGAATCGATGTCACTCACCTTGAACGGTCATCAGCTAACGCAGGCCAACACCGAACACGTCGGCACTTTTACCCTCAGTGCCGACGGCACTTGGGCCGAGCACCGACTCACCGCTAGCGCCCGCCGCGATGCGGTGGAACTCAACACCCGTTTGCAGGGGGGCATGAATGCCGCAAGTAACACATGGCAAGGCATTCTTGCCGACACCCGGCTACAACACCTTCAGCTCGGCACCTGGCAACAGGATACCGACAGCACCTTGCGCCTATCGGCCCAGTCTCAGTCTTTGAGTCCGTTCTGCCTGGTTCAGCTCCCCAGCCGCCTGTGCCTGCAAGGTAACCGCGCCGCCAACAACCTGGAAGCACAAGCCCGCTTGGCCGACCTGCCCCTGGCCCTGATCAATACCCTACTCGGCCCCACTCTGTCGATGGAGGGCACCGTCGATGCGAACCTTTCAGTACAGGGGCCGCTGGACAATCCGGAAGGTCAGTTTGCCCTGCAAACCCGGGACGCCAATATCACCATCAATGCGGCGGATGCGCCCCCTCCGCTGGAAATCAAACAACTAAGCCTGCACGGCAACCTGGCCAATCAACGAGTCAACAGCGAGCTAACCCTGACCACCGCGCTGGGCAATGCCCATGCACAACTGGAACATGGGCTGGGGCTCGACACCACGTTGCAAGGCGACGTGGATTTTCATCTGAGCAGCCTGGCCTTTATGGAACTGTTCACCGCCGACCTCCGTGAAGTTAAAGGGAGCATCGACGGCGACTTTTCCCTCGCCGGCAGCCTCCGCCAACCCGTCATGAACGGCGCTATCACACTGCACAACGGGCAAGCATTAATTCCCTTCCTCGGTGTGGATATAGCCGATGTACAGGTAACCATCCAGGGTAACCCCCAGGGCCAGCTGGATATCATCGGTTCTGCGCAAATGGGATCGGGCATCGTGGCACTTAATGGTGCTGTGGATCCCAGCCAGCCGAATATCCCCATGCAGCTTACCCTCAGCGGCGACCGTCTTCTCGCCGCCGACCGGCCCGATGCTCGCATTTGGTTAACACCGAATCTGACTCTGACAGGCTCACTGGAAGGGCTGAACCTAAGCGGCTCCTTGACCATACCTGAAGCCGAAATTAGCCCAGTGGAAATTCCAGAAGGCGCCATCACCGTCAGCAAAGACCAGGTACTGGTGCACCAGCAGGCGGACAGCACCACTCCTCTCCCGCTGGCCGTGGATGTAACCCTGACACTGGGAAAAAAGGTGCATTTTAAAGGGTTCGGGCTCGATGCCATGCTCGGAGGGTCCCTGCAAGTGGAGCAGAAACCCCAGCGTCCACCGCAACTCAATGGCGAGCTGATCATCCGCGAAGGGCGCTATCGGGCCTACGGCCAGAACCTGGCCATCAGCGACGGCCAGCTGATTTTCCAAGGGCCGCCGGATAACCCTGGCCTGGATATTCGCGCCATCCGCAAAATCCCCAGCGAGGGAGTCGTGGTGGGTGTGCAATTGAGTGGCACCTTGCAAGAACCGAATGCATCACTGTTTTCCGACCCCAGCATGGAGCAAAGCCAAGCCATGTCTTACCTGCTCACCGGACGACCATTAGAAAGCGGCTCCAAGAGCGAGGGCAATAAAATCGCCCAGGCATTGGCATTGTACGGACTGGAAAGAGGCAGTGGTGTCACCGAGAAAATCGGCGACAAACTGGGGGTGGATGACATCAGCGTTGGCAGCGACTGGGAAAGCGATGACGCTGCCCTGATGCTCGGCAAACAACTTTCAGAGCGCTTATATCTGACCTATGCGGTAGGCCTGTTCGACGCTATTTCCACCGTCATTTTGCGCTACACCCTGACACGAAGCTTGCACCTGGAAGCACGCTCCAGCAGCGAAGCTAACAGCATCGATGTGATCTGGGAGAAAGAACTGAGGTAAGAGCAGCGACTAGCGCTGAACTACTAGCTGGCAGAAAGCATAACGCCTCCTGTAGAAGGCACGCACTTTTCCGCCTTGTCCTATCTTTTTTCGTAGAGTGTAACTCAATGCGGCAGCGCGTAGGTCCCGGTGACGTGAGCCACCATTTCATCATTACCCTCACTGAACAGCTGTACTTCCAATACCGCAGCGCGCCGGCCCAACCGCAAGATCACCGCTTCAGCAATCAGATCCGCTGGCGCCGGGCGTGACAAAAAATTGATGTTCAGGTTCTGCGTTACGGCCATCTCCACCTGGCCCAACTCAGCCAAGATCGTCGCGTACATGGCCGCATCGGCCAGTCCCATCATGGTGGGCCCTGAGATACTACCGCCGGGGCGCAGGGTCGAAGGTCGAAACGGAGAGCGCAATCGCGCCCTTTGCTCCCCTACCGCTTCGATCTGCAACCCCTCTTGCGAAGCCGCCGGCAAGCCTTGGTAAATCAGATCCTGCACTTGTTGCGCATTCAACATATCTATTTCTCAATTAACTCAGAGAGCCCAAGCATACGAAAGCCGAACAGATAAACACAGTGCAGGAAAACGCGGGTGACTGGTTAGCGGTGTCCTTTGCCCATAGAATGGAGGGCTTATCGAATTAACTGGCCGAAGACTTCCTTTTATGCGCACCTCCCAGTATTTACTTGCTACTGTTAAAGAAACGCCGGCAGACGCCGTTGTGACCAGCCACCAGCTGATGCTGCGTGCTGGCATGGTCCGTAAACTAGCCTCTGGTCTTTATACCTGGCTGCCATCCGGGTTACGGGTACTGCGCAAAGTGGAGCAAGTGATCCGTGAGGAAATGGACCGCGCAGGCGCTCAAGAGGTGCTGATGCCAGTGGTGCAACCCATGGAGCTGTGGGAAGAGTCCGGCCGCGCTCCGGCCTATGGCCCGGAACTGCTGCGTATTACCGATCGGCACAACAATCCCTTCTGCCTGGGCCCCACCCATGAAGAAGTGATCACCGACATGGTGCGCAATGAGCTGCACAGCTACAAACAGCTCCCCGCCAATTTCTACCAGATTCAAACCAAATTCCGTGACGAAATTCGCCCGCGTTTCGGCATCATGCGCTCTCGCGAATTCATCATGAAGGACGCCTACTCCTTCCACACCAATATGGACTCCCTGGCAGACACCTACCAGATCATGCACCGCGCCTACTGCGCCATCTTTGATCGCCTGGGCCTGGATTACCGCCCGGTAGAAGCCGATACCGGTGCCATCGGCGGGGCCGCCAGCCATGAATTCCATGTGCTGGCCGAGTCGGGTGAGGATGATATCGCCTTTTCCGATGGTTCCGATTACGCGGCCAATGTAGAACTGGCGGAGGCGTTGACACCCACCAGCGAACGCCCGGCCCCGGCGGCGGCCATGGAAAAAATCGATACGCCCAATGCCAAAACCATCGAAGAATTGGTAACCCAGTTCGATCTGGCTATCGAGAAAACCATCAAGACGCTGGTAGTGAAAGGGGCGGAAGAAGGCCAGCTGGTAGCATTGCTGGTACGCGGTGATCACGAACTGAACGATATTAAAGCCGAGAAACTGGATGCCGTCGCCACACCGCTGGAATTTGCCAGCGAAGAGGCGATTCGCAAAGCAGTAGGTGCAGGCCCCGGTTCACTCGGCCCCGTAGACCTGCCATTGACGGTTATCGCTGATCGCAGCGTGGCGGTGATGAGCGACTTCGGTGCCGGCGCCAACGAAGACGGCAAACACTATTTCAATATCAACTGGGAGCGTGACGTGGCGCTGCCGCACATTGCTGACCTGCGCAATGTGGTGAACGGCGACCCAAGCCCGGATGGTAGCGGCACGCTGACCATCAAACGCGGTATTGAGGTTGGTCATATCTTCCAGCTGGGCACCAAATACTCCGAAGCCTTGGGTGCCACCGTACTGGATGAGAATGGTAAATCGGTGGTCATGCCCATGGGCTGCTACGGCATTGGCGTCACCCGCGTAGTCGCCGCTGCCATTGAACAGAACAACGACGACCGGGGCATCATCTGGCCAGAAGCCATTGCACCGTTCCAGGTAGCCCTGGTGCCGGTGAACATCAAAAAGAGCCCCCGCGAGAGAGAACTAGCGGAAACGCTCTACGCAGAACTCACCGCCATGGGTATTGAAGTCTTGTTCGATGATCGAGAAAAAGAACGCCTGGGCGTGAAACTGGCCGACACCGAACTGCTGGGCATACCCCATCGCATCGTGATCGCTGAACGTGGCATGGACAACGGCGTGCTCGAGTACAAGGGCCGCCGAGATGCGGACAAGACCGAGGTGGCCATGGACGGGATTGTGGCGTTCCTGAAAGAGAAGATGGGAATGAGTTGATCATTAAAAATGGATAGCTGTCGCAAGACAGTAAGTCATTCGTCGAAATGCAAGAGGCCGCGCCCATAGAATGGGCGCGGCCTCTTTGCTTTTGAGAATCACCAACGGCCCATTCGCGCCGTTATCAATTATCCGCTAGACCTTAACGCTCCGCTTTACCGCCATCACCTGGCTCATGGTATTGTCGCCGTGGGCCGTCAGTTGCCAGAGCGGTAGGCCTCGGCTGTCTTTTTCCGCGGAGCGGTTAATCAGCCCCAGTGCTCGCAGATGAATTTTCACCTGATTAAAGGCATGAGCCGCCAGTACTACGTTGCGTACCGCATGAGCCCGGGGAAAATCTGCCTGTACATCCCCCAACGCTTTACGGCCAATAAAATCTTCCAGGGCCTTCTGCAACACCGGCTCAACTGCCGGGTTCAGCATCAGTGGTGCCACACAAGAAAACGCCTGATCCCAGCTGATTCTGGTAGTCACCATGGCCAGCTTGCAATCACCGCCCTCATAAACATTACAGGAGTAATCCAGCGCCACCTGGTCCCCGGCACGGGCCAGGGTTTTCAATGGTGGACGAGCCTGGCCAAGGGCCTCTTCCCGCTCTTTCTCCAGCAGCTCGATACGCGCCTTCAGCGCTTCACTCTCGGCGCTACCACCTTCGCCAGCCTGATCCGCACGCACCCACCCCACCGCATGATGCTCGCGCATGAGAGTGGGGATAACGGTCCCCGCCAACTCATTCAGGCCCGCTTCGGTGCTCCAGCGATAACAAGTCACCTTCTCTTCCAGCAGGCGAACAAAATCATCCCGGCGCACTTGCCCTTCACGGCTAGGTTCGCGTTGTGCCTCTGGCAGCGCAGAAGGGTTTTCATGGATAAAGGCAACAATCGGTTTGCGCTTGGTCGCCGCAAAGATGTACTCGCGATGGATCTCACTAAGCCCCATGGGAGACAAGGTGCCATAGCGACCTCCCACAATCAGAATGAAATAATCGCTGGTTTCGATCAGCCTTTGGATCACCGGCAACAGAGCATTACCGTCTGCAGCAGAGCTGTCCAGCCCGGTGGGGATCAGGCCATGGGCCAGCATGGGCAGCATCAGCGCCTGGCGCGCTCCCTGCATATCGGGAAACGTGGCGCTGATGAAAACCTGATAGCGTTTGTTGACTGTCGCGCTCACCCTGATCGAGACCTCATTCTTTGTTGTTCCGGCCTGCTGGACCGTGTCGGTGGACGGCTATTAAAGCGCCTGACTGCCTTGATCACAAGCCACCCTATGGCCCAAAAGCCTAGCACAGACGCAACATGGGACATTTGCCCAGTTCATGCTAGCCTGAGCGCTGCCTGCACCACGTTCGGGGCCGCTATAATGGCCGGCAGGAGCCTTAACCGGTTGTTGAAAAACCCATTGCGTACTCTGTTTTCAGACTGGCTCGCACTTTCGGCGCCCTTTAGATGGTGTAGTCCATCCATAGTGAAAAGGCAACAACGAGTACGGGCCAACGGAAGGGCGCAGTTGCTGCATTTTTTTGTTAGGAAAGGGGTCACCCTGTCTGCCACGGAAAAACACAACAACTGCACCCTCATTTAGGCCACGCAGCACATACAAAGGGATTTGCGTAGCCTGCTAGCAATCCACTCTCAAAGCTTACAGGAAAGGGACGTCATGCAAACCATTGCCTTTTACAACCTGAAAGGGGGCGTAGGTAAAACCACCACCGCAGTCAACGTGGCCTGGCATGCTGCACGCTGGAAACACCGTACCTTGCTCTGGGACCTGGACCCTCAGGGGGCCGCCAGCTTCTACTTGGGCGTGGACGATGGCGATGGTTACAAAGCCGCTAATCTGATCAAGGGCAAACAACCCATTGGCCGGCTTAAAAAGGAAACCCGTTGGGCCAACCTGGATGCGATTCCTGCCGACCTTTCCATGCGCAATGCGGATATCAAATTGGTCGAAAATGGCGGCGCCAAAAATCGCCTGAAGCAGTTGATTGCTCCGCTAGGAGAAAGTTACGAACTGGTGATTCTGGATTGCCCCCCCACCTTGAGCCCAGTGGCGGAAAGCATCTTTGCTGCCGTGGATTATCTGTTTGTCCCGGTCATCCCCACCCACCTGTCAGTGCGCGCCTTCCAGCAGGTCCTCGACTGGCTAGACAGCAAAAACTACAAGAACCTGACCGTGGTGCCGTTTTTCAACATGGTGGATCGCCACCGGGATCTACACGTGGAAATGCTGGTGAAACGCCCCAAAGCAATGAAGGACGGACTGAAAATCTGGATACCCTACTCCACCCACGTGGAGCAAATGGGCGACCACAAAGCCCCTGTCGGCGAGTTCGCTCCCTACACCCCAAGCGCCCAAGCGTTCCGCGCCATGTGGTTCGAGATTGCGGGAAAACTGAAATTATAACCTCTCTAGGCAGGAGTACTTTTCATGAGAGGCGAACCCCGCCAATTTCCTGATGGCATTGAATAGAGAACCACAGCGAGCCCCGCCCTACTTGGTGGCTCCGAGCACGGTTCCCAAGGGCGCCAATGTGGCGCCAGGAAAAAGCTTAGTTCAGCATGGTCTGTGCCAGCACGCCCAGCATCGTCATGCACAGCACCATCCCCCATAGCGGCACCTTGCCGCTGTACAGCAACAATAAACCAGTCAACACCGCCAACAGATCCCAAACATCATGCACCGCGGAAACAAACACAGGCTGATAAAGCGCCGCCAACAGCAACCCAACCACTGCCGCATTGATGCCCGCCACCGCCCCGGCTAGTGCAGGACGAGAAGACAACCACTGCCAAGCGTCCATCAACCCCAACACCAGTAAGAAACCGGGCAAAAAAATGGCCAGGGTGGCTATCAATGCGCCCCACCACGGGCTAGCCGGCAATAACACAGCCCCTAAGTAGGAGGCCAATGAGAACATCGGCCCGGGCACCGCTTGCGCGGCGGCGTAGCCGGTGAGGAATGCATCCGGGCTCAGCCGTGAGCCCACCAATTCCTGCAGCAAGGGGAGAACCACATGGCCGCCGCCGAAAACCAAGGCGCCGGCGGTGAAGAAATCATTCCACAGCGCCAGCAACGGTCCGTCAGTTAACAGCGCCGCCACCGCTAACAGCCCAAACAGCACCAAAGGACGCAGCCGTAGCACGGGCTTGCCCACAGCTGGGCCGGCTAGCCCCGGACGCAACCAACGCCACCCCACAACCGCCGCTAACAGCAACGCGATCACTTGCCCGTAGAGGGTAGGCCAACCGATTAACAGTAACGCCACCACCATTGCCAAACACCGGGTCAATTTATGGGTACAGAAGCGCCGCCCCATATTCCATACCGCATCAGCGACCACGACCACCGCCAGCCACTTAAGCCCGCTGATCACCCCCCCCTGCAGCCAGAGCGGCAATGCGTTGGCATAAAGGGCCAGCAACCCCATCAATAGAAAAGACGGGAGCGTAAAGCCGATAAACGCCACAAAAGCGCCAGCCACCCCACCCCGTAACCGGCCAATGGCAAAGCCCAACTGGCTGGATGCCGGCCCCGGCAGAAACTGGGTGAGCGCCAACAAGCCCGCAAAATCCTCCTCATTCAGCCACTGCAGTTGCACCACGAAACGCTGATGGAAATAGCCCACATGCGCCGCCGGCCCGCCAAAACTGATCACACCCAACACCAAAAACTGCCGAAAAATATCGGTCATTAACTGCACTCACACCTGTTAACAATACTCAAAACGCTACCACACCGTAGTGTCAGTCGGATGTCATCGTTTCCGCCGTGCAGGTATACTCCCGACCATGCAATCCAATGCCCACTCCGTGCTCGAACATGTCTTCGGCTATCATCAGTTCCGTGGTGAACAACAGACCGTTATCGATACCCTGATACAAGGTGACGACGCCTTGGTGCTCATGCCCACCGGCGGCGGCAAGTCTCTTTGCTACCAGATTCCCGCACTGGTGCGCGCAGGCACCGGTGTAGTGATCAGCCCATTGATTGCACTGATGCAAGACCAGGTGGATGCCCTCAAAGCGTTAGGGGTAAGAGCGGCCTTTCTTAACTCCACCCTGGCGCAGGATCAGGCTCGGGCGCTGGAAAGCGCCCTGCTGCAGGGTGAGTTGGATATGCTCTACATCGCCCCGGAGCGGCTAATACAACCACGCACCCTGGCGCTACTGAAACAAGCTGAGATTGCCCTGTTTGCCATTGATGAAGCCCACTGCGTCTCCCAATGGGGCCATGACTTCCGCAACGACTATCTGCAGTTATCCTTGCTGCACCGGGAATTTCCTGATGTGCCGCGCATTGCACTGACCGCCACCGCGGACCAGCGCACCCGCACGGAAATTGCTGAACGGTTGGACCTGACCCAGGCACGGCATTTTGTCTCCAGCTTTGATCGCCCCAATATCCAGTACCGCATCGAACGCAAGGACGGCGCCCGCAACCAGCTACTGCGCCTGCTGCGCTCAGAACACGCCGGCGAAGCCGGCATCGTCTACTGCCTGTCACGTAACAAGGTGGACCGGGTGGCTGAATGGTTATGTCAGCAAAGCATCAATGCTCTGCCTTACCACGCCGGGCTGTCTGGCCCCATGCGGGAAAAACATCAGCAGCGTTTTTTGCGCGAAGACGGCATCGTCATGGTGGCAACGATTGCTTTTGGCATGGGTATCGACAAGCCCGATGTACGCTTTGTGGCACATCTGGATTTACCCAAAAGCATCGAGTCCTATTATCAGGAAACTGGCCGCGCCGGCCGCGACGGTAATCCGGCCACCGCCTGGATGGCCTATGGACTGGAAGATGCCATCAAATTAAAACAGATGCTCGCCCAGGGCAGCGGCAACGAGCAACACAAGCGCAATGAAAACCAACGTTTGGAAAGCATGCTAGGGCTATGTGAAATCACCCACTGCCGCCGTCAGGCCCTGCTGCATTATTTTGGCGAAAGCCTGGAAAAATCCTGCGGCAACTGCGACACCTGCCTGCACCCACCGGAAACCTTCGACGCCACCGAGGCGGCTCAAAAGGCCCTAAGCTGTGTGTATCGCACCGGGCAACGGTTTGGCGTCAACCATTTGATCGACGTCCTTACCGGCAACCGCTCGGACAAAGTCGCCAGCGCCGGCCACGACCATGTGTCCACCTGGAACATCGGTAACGAATTCAGCGCTACCCAGTGGCGCAGCATCTACCGTCAACTGGTGGCCCGTGGGCTTCTCACCGTGGACATGAATGGTTACGGGGCTCTCCAGCTCACCGATGCTTGCCGCCCTTATTTGCGCGGCGAGCAGCCCCTGCACCTGCGCAAGGAAATCGCCAAAGCGAAGAAAGCGGGCCTGCGCAAAAGCCAATCCAACGTGGCAGAGGCCGACCGCACACTCTGGGAAGCGCTGCGCGCCTGTCGCAAACGGTTGGCAGAAGAAGAAGGCGTGCCACCCTACGTGGTGTTCCACGACGCCACCCTGATGGACATGCTCGCCATTCGGCCCCGTAACCATCGGGAATTTTCCGCCGTAAGCGGGGTGGGCGATCGCAAGCTGGACCGTTACAGTGACGACTTTCTAGCTGTCCTGAATGGCCACGCAGAGGGTAATGACAACGGCGCGGCAGACGCTGCCGGCCCCGACAGCAACGACATTCTTACCCTGGCCCTGGCCAACATGGATCCGCCCGCCATTGCCCGACAACAGAACGTGAACGAACAGACCATCTACCGAGAATTGAGCAAACTAATTGTGAGCGGTAAGTTGTCGCTGGAACAAGCGTTGGGCCTTAGCGACGTAGAAATCGGTATCATTCAAGATGCCTTGCTTAGCCAGGCTAACTTGGCCGAAGACACGTTCAGCTACCGCCAGATCAAAGAACAACTAGCCGATGACTGGCCCACTGGCGTTCTTCATTGTGTACGTCAAGCCATTCTGGCGCAGGGCTAAACCTCCCTGCGCAAAAACACCGTCTTTTCCTCAACGATCTCTGAGTCCTGTCAGTCAACCGTCTGTTCTAAAATGGTTTTTTCACTCTCTTTCTTCCGTGTCTCTTTTAAACGAACGCGAAAACTGCAGAATCAGGAAGTTGATCAACGATAGCACCAGGGCAATCTCGTAGCGGCTGTAGGCCACCGAAATACCGATTGCACCGGTATTCCACAGGCTTGCCGCCGTGGCGGTTCCGCTAACATTGGCGCCATCCTTGAGAATCGCCCCGCCCCCAATAAAGCCCATGCCGGTAATAATACCGTACATAACGCGCGCCTCCGCATCGGAACCGGTATACACCTGCATCCCCACCAACATATAGCCACAGGCGGCTATCGATACTAACGGAAAGGTTCGCAAGCCCGCGCCACGGGCCTTCAGCTCCCGGTTCCAGGCCACCGGCAGCGCCAACACAAAGGCCATACTCAACTGAATGAGATGAGTGCCCACCTGTGCCCAATCCAGTTCCTCCATGTTGCTCTCCTGCCCTATTCGGTTCCGGCCAGCTCGAAAAGCATTCTTTGCACTTAATAACGCTGTTTTAGCACTGTGATGATGGCGCCGATATAAACAAAAACTTATACCAATACAGCAAAAAACCCCTACCGGATCACGCTAACGTCAGTACAGAGAATAAACAGAGGGGAAGGAAAAAGGGAACAGGAAGAATCTATACGGGAGAAGATGCCAACCATTTGACGGCTTAACCCGATCATCGGCTTTACCAAGCATTACTCGTGTTCGCCGCCCGGATCAGTTAGGCTTGCCGCCCTTTTCCAGCTGATCCTCCCAACTTCATGCATTTTTCAGATCTCGGGCTGTGTGATGCCCTGCAAGCGGCCGTCGCTGAACGTGGCTACGACACCCCTTCTCCTATTCAGGCTCAGGCCATTCCCGCCGTACTCTCTGGCCGTGATGTGATGGCCGCCGCCCAGACCGGTACCGGCAAAACCGCCGGCTTTACGTTGCCGCTTCTGGAGCGCCTGCGCACGGGCTCACCCGCCCGCAATAACCAGGTCCGGGCTCTGGTACTCACGCCGACCCGCGAATTGGCCGCCCAGGTAGCAGAGAGTGTGGCCACCTACGGCAAGAACCTGCCCCTGACGTCCACCGTGGTATTCGGTGGTGTGAAGATCAATCCACAAATGCAACGCTTGCGTGGCGGTTGCGATGTGCTGGTGGCAACTCCGGGGCGCCTGCTGGACCTGTACCAGCAGAACGCGGTGAAGTTTGATCACTTGGAAGTACTTATTCTGGATGAAGCCGACCGTATGTTGGATATGGGCTTTATCCACGACATCCGCAAAATCCTTGCGAAGCTGCCGCCCAAACGGCAGAACTTGATGTTCTCTGCCACCTTCTCGCCGGAAATTCGTGCGCTGGCCAAAGGTCTGGTCAACGACCCGGTGGAAGTGGATATTAGCCCACGCAATACCACTACCGAACTGGTGACACAGTGGATTGCCCCAGTGGACAAAAAAAGCAAACCCGCTTTGCTTACCCATCTGATTCAAGAAAATGGCTGGTTCCAGGTATTGGTCTTCAGCCGCACCAAACACGGGGCCAATAAACTGGCCAAGCAACTGGAAGCCAACGGTATCGAAGCGGCGGCCATCCACGGCAACAAGAGCCAGAATGCCCGTACCCGAGCACTGGCTGATTTCAAGAGTGGCAAAGTCCGCGCCCTGGTCGCCACGGATATCGCCGCCCGTGGCTTGGATATCGAGCAGCTGCCTCAGGTCGTCAATGTGGATCTGCCCAATGTTCCCGAAGATTACGTGCACCGCATCGGCCGTACTGGCCGGGCCGGCGCCACCGGCCAAGCCATCTCTCTGGTCAGTGCCGACGAATTCCAGCAGCTCAAAGACATTGAACGCCTGACCCAGCAGCAGCTGGAACGCAAAATTGTAGCGGGCTTTGAACCAGGCGAACCCTTACCGACCGGCCGCGCGCCCCTTCCCCCCAAGAGCAAGCGCCCCAAAAAGCCGAAACCTGCTTCCGCAGGCAGGAACCGCAACGGCCAGCCCTCCGGTAACGGCCAACGCGCCCAGCAGGGCAGCAAGGGAAACCAGAACGGTAATGGCGGCAATAGTAGCCATGGCGCCAAACCCGCCGGAAATGGACAACGCCGCCGCCGCCCCCCAGGCAACCGCCCCGCCAATGGCAACAAGGCCTAAATGCCGTGGCTATACGCATAACGCCCGGCAGCTGATGCCGAACAAAAACGGGGCCTGCAGGCCCCGTTTTTTGTACTTTCGCCAAACCTTAACGCTGGCGCAACAGGCTCTGATACTGCTCCATATAGGCCTTTAGATCGGTATCACCCAGGTCTTTCAAGACCTTATTGTTCACCGCATGCATCGCTTTGCGGCTACCGTCCACCCCTACATTCAAGGCTTTCTGGGACACAAACCCCACCTTCACTTCCTTGGTATTGGCGACAAAAACTTCATCAATCACCTTATCCGACACATCGTTCATGGCACGGATTACCAGCGACACCTCTTCGGTCCCTTTACCCGCGGCACACAGTTCAGTGGCCTTGCGAAAGCGCTCGGCAAAATCATCATCTACCGCAAACGTCATATACGCCTGGTTGTTGTTATCGTCACCGGCCGGCCAGTACATCGCCTTTACATTGGCCAATACCGGAGCAAATTCCTTGCTAGTGATTTTTTTAAAAATCTGGCGAGTCAGCATGCTGGACGCTTTACTCCCCGTAGAAACGGCAAAATCGATCACTTTTTTCTGGCCACCAGAAAGCTCTGTCCTGTTGGCCGGCTCCAAAAGAAGCAGGCTGATAACACGATCGGTCAGGTGGTCCACCATCTCAATAAACTTTTCTGCGCTGTCTTTGCGATCGTTTTCAACCGCATGAATAAAATCTTCTGTGCTGTTCACCAGCGCCGGGTTTGCGGAAATCGCCACCACGTTTTGCATTGTTAGGTCCTTGCTTTGCAGGTCTGTGTGCCTAGGCCGCCCGATGGGCGCCCGATCAAGTTGGCCATAATAACGGGGCCATGGACGCAGGGGAAACGCCGATCAGGCCGGAATAACAAAGGCTATACGTCTATAGGGCTAACGGGGGTTATGTGTAACCGAATATCAAAGTGCCGATCCGCCCCGATATACCTGTTCGAATGTTGCCCCACACCAGTGATAATAGGCCCCCTAGCAGAGCCTGCACCTGAATCAGTCACTTAGACGTAAAAAGGCGGGAAAAGCCCCGGCCACCTCAAGATAAGCAACGGCACCGAGACGCACCTGTGTCATCAATCCCAGTATATCGACCACACAGGCAATAAAAACGCTTATCACTGTTACTATTGCTGTTCTATTTTTGATCTTTCGGGTATGGCCTTGGGAGCCCCCCTTCCTTACACCAACCGGTAACCGATACTGCCCAGCACCGCCAGCACCACTATCCATTTGGCTGTCACATAGAACGGCTTGTTCTTTCTTTTCACGGACTTAAGGAACGCCTTGTAAGCCAACACCCCCTTGCCCAATTTGTTGCCAATACCCGTATGGCTGCTATCCACGTTATCGATCATGAACAAACGATTAAAGAACCAGCCGAAGAGCCAATAGCTCTTCTGCACCCATTTGATTTTCATAGGCCGGTCCACGTCCGTCATCAAAATAATGCGAGGCGTCTCGGTACGGTTCCAAGCGGAATGGATATAGGTTTCATCAAAGATGATACTGTCGCCATCACGCCAGATGTAATCCTTTTCGTTCACCGTCAACCCGCAGCTTTCATCGTTTGGTGTACTCAACCCCATGGAGTATCGCAAGGTGTAAGCAAAAGGATCATGGTGTCGATTAAGCTTCTTGCCCGGCATCAGCACCGCGAACAAGGCGATATTGAGCGTCGGAATCTGCTCCAGCAGCGCCATGGTTTTAGGTGCTAAATTGTAGGCGGAGGGAAGCTTATTGTCGTACACCTTCAAATAGAAGCTAGTCCAACGGTTATCTTTGTAGAAGCTGCTCGCCGGCAGGTCGTCCTTGGCCGTAATCAAGCCGCCGTGGTATAGCGCCACAGCCTCATCACGAATGGTTTCCCAATTATCTTCAATCAGTTGAAGTTCCGGCAGATGCGACAAGTCGATACGCGGTGTTGTTGGCACCTTGGACAGTAAATAGGCGGGAATATTGAACGGCACCATAAAGGTGGAGAAATCTGACAACTGGCGCTTCAAGCCAAACGGCTCGCGATTACGCATCCGGATAAAAATAATACAGCCGGCATACATCAGCAGGCAGGCCAGAATCACAGTCATTCGTTTTTCCCTAGGCTCTGGGCAGACCTGCTGCCCGAAATCGACGAAGGTGATCTTAAAGCAAATCTCGGCGCAAAACCGGCATAATACCCACCAAGCAGCGCCATTGCTCTGGCAAACGGCCCCACTGGTCTATTGTCTCTTTCACGAGAAATACAGCCACTATAACCGTGTTGCTTTCTTTACAGATTACCGCCTGAAGCCTTCTAGCCAGCGCGTAAGCTTGGTGATTAATGCTCACCTATTGCCTGATGCTGATCCGCAGATTAGAAGGAATAATATGAACGGAATTTCCTTTCCTCAGCACTCATTACGGGGCACTCATAAATTCACAGCATCCCCCGCAATGGGTGGGCGTCCCTTATTTCCCCTTTACCCTGTCTAACCGCTGCCACCCAGAAACAGAAAAAGCCTCTGCAAAGAGGCTTTTTCCTTATGACTGCCCAGCGCAGATGCGCTCAGAGTCGATTACTTCTCGGCGTCCAACGCCTGGTAATAATCCATCAGAATCTGGGCCACTTCGGGGCGCGAGAATTCCGGCGGCGGGGCAATGCCCTGGCCCAGCATCTCACGCACTTTGGTGCCTGACAGCAAAACAAAATCGTCTTTGGTGTGATCAGGCACATCACGCATCATCACCACGCGATCGAGCTTTTTCGAATAGGCGGTGTGGTCAGCTTCGAAGATTTTAATGTCCAGTGCACCCGCTGGCACTTTCTCCTGGAAGATGGTTTGTGCGTCGAAGGCGCCGTAATAATCACCCACACCGGCATGATCACGGCCAACAATCAAATGGCTGCAACCGCAGTTCTGGCGGAATACCGCATGCAGGACAGCTTCACGCGGCCCGGCGTACAACATGTCAAAACCGTAACCGGTAATCATCACGGTATTGGCCGGGAAATACACATCCACCATTTTGCGGATGGAGGCATCGCGTACCTCAGCCGGAATATCACCCTTCTTCAATTTACCCAGCAACATGTGAATCAGGATGCCATCGGCGTTCAGTGCTTCCTGGGCCATACGGCACAGTTCTTCATGGGCGCGATGCATCGGGTTACGGGTCTGGAAGGCAACGACATTATTCCAACCGCGCTCAACGAACTCATTGCGGATGGACACCGCGGTGCGGAAAGTGTCAGGGAAGTCGTCAGCAAAGTAAGAGTAGTTCAACACCTGGATGTCGCCGGAAACAATAAAATTGCCTGCAGCCAGGAAATTCGCCACGCCCGGGTGCTGCTTGTCGTTGGTGGCGAAGACCTGCTCAGCCACCGCTTCCAGTTCCGCGTCAGAGGCATCTTCTATCGCTGCCACGTCCATCACCGCAATCACCGGCTGCCCATCCACATTCGGGTCGCGCAGGGCAATACGCTTGGCGCCTTCAATGGCGCTGATATCCTTCAGCATATTAACGATCGGCACCGGCCAGAACAGGCCATCGGCAGTGGTCAGGTTTTCAGCCACTGAGAGCATATCCGCCTTGTTCATGTAACCGGACAGTGGGGTGAAATAACCGGCCCCCATCATCACCGCATTGGCGGCAGCTGCCGAACTGATCACCACCGACGGCAGGGACTCCGCCTCATGCTGCAAGGCAACGCGGGCAGCTTCATCGGCGACGTACAGAGGGGTTAATGTGTCCGCACCATGCGGCTTGACCAAAGCGACCATCTATTCACTCCAAATGCTTAATCAAAGGGGTATGCATGTAGCCGCGGAGTATAGCAAAGGACAAGCGTCAGGTCGGCCCGGGAGCGAGTAATAAGGAAAGAACGAAAAAATAAAGAAAGGGGCACGCCTGCCCAACCCGAAAAGCAGGTCATTAAAGAGTACAACTCATCGCAGCACGCTATCTCCCAATCCCTCTCGATCAAGTCAGTAGAGCCAGACAGAAAAGTGTCTTTATTCCCCATTCGCGGATCTCGGTACAGCCCCCACGCCTCCTTATTACAGCGGCCGAGCCACCCTACGATGCTCGCACGCTGCCCATGAGAGCGCTTGGACGCCCTGCACAGGCACCGCTTGGTGTCCGGAAACACTGGAATAGACCGTAAGCTCTGTCCAAATTTGCACCAGCCCAGTAATATATCCCTCCTCTGAAAACGTTTTAACGCGCCACATTAAGTTAAGGCAAAAAACAAAGAACAATAAGGAAAACAATTAGTTGAGCACAGGCCCCGGCGATAGTCTGGTATCGCTATATCAAAGCATCATTGACGCAGAGCAATTCCGTGCAGTGTTATTTTCCGAGCGTGGGGACAAGCAGGAATACGGCACACGCTCTCTTGATGCAATGGTTCGACAAATAGGGAAACAGCTTCAGGACTGCGGTATCGGACCCGGAGACGTAGTGCTGTACCAAGGCCATCAGAGCGATAACGCCTTTGCATGCTTTTGGGCAACAGTGCTGATCGGCGGCATTTTTGCCCCAGTGGACCCGGACTGGCCAGCTTACCTCAGTCGCAAAGCACTTGAGAAAGCCAAACCAGAGTGCATCATTGCTGCACCAGGCCTGACCAGCTTCTGGCAGGAAGCCGTCTCCATTCCTGTTCTGTCTACCCAGGTCGGCATTGCTACCGAAAATATCTCCGACACTGACCCCGCGTGGCATCCCCCCTCCCTGCCGAAAGACACTCCCGCAGCCTATTTATTTACCTCGGGTTCCACCGGGGACCCGAAGGCTGTGATATTGAGCCATGCCGCTCTTGTAATAAGTGCACATCTTGCGGTGTCCACATTTGAGTGGCAGACGGGAGAAATGCTTGTGAACCTGGCTGAGCCCCACACCATGAGCGGGCTGCGCAATGGTTTTCTGGCTGCACCACTTGCCGGCATGCACTGGGCATACAGGCCGGAACACGCTCGGCAATCCATTTTTCACCTGATCGATTTCCTGTCCCGCAGCCAACCTCACCGCCTGGTTGCCGCTCCTGTATTACTACGCCATCTTAACCTGCTGGGTCACCGGCTCGAGCCGCGGTCTCTTCAACGGTTGCAGGCGCTGTACTGCACCGGTGCAGACCTGCGAAATGAAGACGTTAAAGCGCTCTACCGAAGCCATGGCATTCCGGTGATCAACTACTACGGATTGACCGAAACGGTGGGGTTGTGTCTGAGCCAATCCCTGCAAGGCTGGTCACCTGAAGATGACTCTCTGGGGATGGCAGCCGGCTGCGAAATAAAAATAGATCCGCCCCCCTCCAAAGCGGAAGACACCGGTGAACTGTTAATTCGGCAACGCCATCCGATGACGGGATATCTTAACGATAAAGAAGCCACCACCAACCGCTTTGACGGAGAATGGATCCGCACCGGAGACTTGGTTTCCCAGCGTTGCGACGGTAGTTTCATCATGGTCGGGCGCAAAGACAGCTTTATCAAAACCTCTAGCACGGACCGCCTTTACCCCCAGGAAGTAGAAAGCGTTCTTGAAAGCCATCATCAGGTTCTTGAAGCTGCCTGCCTAGGCATTCAGGACAGATCCGGAAGCGAACACATTGCCGCCCTGATCGTTGCGTCCCCGTCAGCAAAAAATCCAGAGGGTCTTTCAAAGGCATTACGTGACTATGCCATAGCGCGTCTAGGCCCTCATCGCACTCCGACATCAATCCGAATGGTGGAGGCATTACCCCGAACGTCGAATGGCAAATTGCAACGAAACCACCTGAAGGACCTTATTGATGCTAACTGATCTATGCCCGGCAGCAAGCTGCTACCAACGACTGGCAGATGACGACAACCAGGTATGGCTTGTTGTTGGCACTCGCAAAATTCGCTTTTCTGAGCTAAAGAAAAATATCGAATCAATTGCTGGTTTAGTGGCACACCATAAGCTCCAGATAGGAGACCGGGTAGTCATAGCGAGCCATGATGATGCAGAAGTTGCACTGCTTTTTGTAGCGTTCATGTGTAATGGCATCACAGTCATTAACCTTGATCCAGAAACTGGCAGCGACAGAGCCTGTGCTCTTATCGACAAGGCGGAACCATCGTTGCTTATTGCCGACAGTACGCTTATTCAAGACTGGTCTCTGGGTAGCAAACCTATACTTACCCTCACGCTTTTTCCCTCTGCCACCAAAACAGGGCTAGCAGGGAAACTGTTCGGTAAAATGCCCAAACGCGAAGGGTTTCATGGGATACTCGATGAAGTCCAGAGAATGCCACCGCCCAGTGATATTCCTCAAGAGACTCTGGCCTATATCCTCTTTACCTCGGGCACAACAAGCCAGCCTAAAGGCGTCTCCATCAGCCACCGGGCCCTTTTTGCTCACCTGAACACTCTCTCTAGTCGTTTTGGGTACAGTGAAGATAGTCGCATCCTGAACATACTTATGCTCTCCCATGCTGACGGAATGATTCAGGGCCCTGTGATGGGTTTTTTCAATCACTCTGCTGTATATCGTCCCATTCGCTTCGAAATCACTCGTATCGATCAGCTTCTGGATGTTGTTTACCAGCTACGAATCAGCCATTTCGTTGCAGTACCTACTATGTTATCGCTGATACATCAATTCGGGCTGGATCAAACAGACGCATTCCAGGGCGGAGACTTCCGGTTATTAATTTCCTGCGGCGCCCAGCTTGAGCAAAAACTCTGGGAAGACTTTGAGGCCGCTTTCAACGTTCCCATCATCAATGTGTACGGGCTTACCGAAACGGTTGTTGGCGGCTGTTTTTCGGGCCCGGATGCAGAGTCACGCGCCCCAGGGAGCATTGGACAACCGGTTGACTGTGAATTCCTGATCGTCGATAGCCAGGGAGAACCGGTCACTGATGGAGAATCCGGCGAACTGCTGATCCGCGGCGATTTGCTCATGTCCGGCTACTTCCGCAATGAACCACTAACTCAGTCTGTATTACGAAATGGCTGGTTTTACACTGGAGACATCGCCCGCAAGGATGAGAGCAACCGTTACTGGATCATCGGCCGGGAAAAAAACATCATCATCAGGGGCGGGCTCAATATTCACCCGGAAGAAATCACTGAAGTAATTCAACGACACCCAAAGGTACAGGAAGCGATTACAGTGGGATTGCCTGATCCAGTATGGGGGGAAGTTGTTGCATCGCTGGTGGTGGTCTCAGACGAAACCGATGCTCAATCGCTGCAGACGTTCTGTTCCAGCCACCTGGAACCAAGAAAAGTGCCATCCCGTCTGAAGCTTATTAAAAGCCTGCCACGGGGTCGTTCAGGAAAAGTTATCATTGATGATGCTGTGCAACTACTTTTGGAAGAGACCGGTGGGATAGCAACGCAGCCCAGCAACGACTCCGAATTGGTCGGACGAATACTCGACATCACCGCACGCTGCCTGAGAGCAGAACGATCCAGCCTGAAAATTTCACATGGCCCAAATGACATCCCGGGATGGGACTCTCTGGCCCATCTGGAGTTGGTAGTAACACTGGAAAAGGAAATCGGTGTCAAGTTCAGTGCCCGTGAAATCATGTCCCTTGATAGGTTGGACAAGGTCCTTGAGAAGGTGGCAGAAAGATGAAGCAAGACGGGCAACCACCACTTGCTGTCATGATCGCAGCAGTGGGGCTGGCTGTTATCACCATAACCATACTGTGCAATCTACACAGGCTGGGGCCGGGGCTACCTGAAAGACTAAACCTGGAGCGTCTGTCACACGCTCCCGGCCCCCAAATAACGATTGTTGCAATCGGTACATCAAAGAGCCGCCATGGAATCCACTTCGACAGTGCTATTTCTGAAGCCCTTTCCCAAGCGGGGATATCAGCAAATTTCTATCGCATCACACACAGTAGCGCAACCATTCGTCAATTACGTCCAGCTCTGGATCACTTAACCCAAAACCCACCCGACCTTTTGTTACTGGAAAGCGATCTACTTATCTTTGAACCATGGGGAAAAAATAGGCGCATTCAATGGAATCTTCAACTCAAAAAAAACGTGCGAAAGATCATAGATTTACTCAGAAAAAAGAATATCACAAAGGAAAATTACGGCATTATTGCTTTTAAAAAAGCAGAGCTGTGTATAAAGGAAAAACCTTCTTTGCTAAAAAGGTTCGAAAAAAATGTTGAAACGCGCAAAGTAAGCTCTGAAAGCGAACGGGCCGACTATCATGACTACCTGATGCCGATGGTAGAACAGGGAACCCATGTGGTATTACTCGAACTTCCCCGCTCACCCGCTGCAAACGCTTTCTTTCCTCAGAAATTAAGAGTCGAAGCAAGCCGCTTGCGTACCCGCTATGCCGACATGCCAGGTTTCTCCAACTGGAAACCGCCACCGCTTCTTCTTCCCGAAATTGATTATTGTGATCACGGACATTTACGGGAAAGCGGTCGCGAGAAATTCAGCCAGTGGCTTGTGACCCAAATTGCCAATAGCCCATTCTCGCATAAAGGCTTAAGCGATGACTGACACCCCCTTGCTACTGGCTTACCTGTGCTGGACCCTCGGCGCGCTAATCCTAAGCTGGTGCGCTCCAACCCGGTGGCAGCCCATTGGCATTGCCACTTGTGGCATAGCCTTACTGGCTCACCTTGCACCTTTATCTCTTCTCTTTCTTGCCACCTCAACCCTGGTGACTTTTGCTGTTGTTCAGTGGTATCCAACTGGGCGCCCCGCGCTGTTGGCCAGCATAACCATACTTGCTGGAGGCTACCTTTCTTGTATGCTATCAGCGCAACAAACGGGAGAAGGAATCGCAACGACACTTATTCTTCCACTCGGGATGGCCTATTACACGCTGCGCTTGATTCACTACATGTTTGAATCTTTCAAGGGAACCCTGCGCGAACATAGCTTCTCTGAGTACCTGTGCTACCAGTTCCTTCCTGCCACTCTTCCAGTCGGCCCTATTCATCGATTCGATGAATTTACCCGCGATCTAAGAAGAAGACGATGGGATGCATCTCTTTTTGTCAGTGGCAATCGAAGGGTCATCTACGGATTAGCCAAGATCATTATCATTGGCAACTATCTGCTTGATATCAAACTCGAAGGTCAGTTTCAGGCCTGGGCCCACCAGCCGGGAGTGATCGGAGTTTATTTCTCCGCAATAATATTCTGGCTGCGTTTATACATTATGTTTAGCGGATTCAGTGATCTCGCTGTAGGACTATCCGCAATGATGGGCTTTAGAATAAGGGAGAACTTTAACTGGCCATTTCTCTCAAGAAATATCAGCGAGTTCTGGCAACGATGGCATATTTCACTCTCTACTTGGTGCAGGGACTATATCTACACCCCAGTTCTGGCAAGTGGAAGAAGCCACAGTCTGGCGGTCATATCATCAATGGTTGTATTGGGGCTGTGGCATGAGCCGTCATTGCGATACATTCTTTGGGGCGCCTACCACGGCCTCGGGATCACATTGTACCGGGCCTTCTCAGCTCGCGCGTCTAACGCCATTGACACGCTGCCCGCGCCACTAAAAATTATCTGGCAGTGTGCGGCGATATTGATAACGCTGCACTTCGTGCTATTCAGTTTCCCCGTCACACAAAGCATCGAACATTGGCTAATAGGGAAGTGACCTATGTATACCTGGTTTTGTAAAAAGCTTCCTCGCCCGCTCGTCAATACCTTTTATTGCTTGTGGTACGCGGCCCTCATCGTGTTGATCGTCTACTTCTCCGGCCTACCCCAAGCGCAACTGGTCTATCTTCACGGGTAACGTATTATGCACCAGTCCATCATTGAAAAAATCGCCTGCCCCAGCTGTCAACGTCCTTACCAAAAGGTTTCTCATCACAGCGACAAAGAACGACTACTTAACGGATACCTGGAGTGTAACGGCTGCGCGATCATCATCCCCGTGATTGACGGCTTCGCCTTCTTCACTGAACCCCGGCTTCATCCCGAACAGGCCAGTCCCGAAGCGCTGATAACCCTTGGCAATAAACTTTTCGGCACAGCTGAAGATTTTGATCAATACCATCACCAGAAAAACTGCCGTGGTGCTATTGAGGTCTACGCTGCCTTCCAACCCTTCAACGAATCAACACGTGCATTTACCCCGCTCATCCCACATTTAGAAGGGCAACTTGTCGAGAACGATCTTATTCTAGACACATGGGGACGTACAGGCTGGAGCGGAGAATGGCTGGCAGGGCTCTTCCCGAATCAACGCATTCTGTCTATCTGGGAAGGGAATAGCAGTGTGCTGGCCTATCGAGGTTATCGGCACTTGCTGGCCATGAAAAACAGAGCACCCAACCTCGATATTATTTTCACCCACCCCGAGCGGCCGATCCCCCTTGATTCTGGCTCAGTTGGGTTGGTGTATGGGCTGGATTCTTTACATCGATATAGTTTCTACCCTTTCGTCTCTGAATGTCTGCGAATCACCAAGCCGGAGGGGGCATGTGTTTTTCCACACATACATCTTACCAATAGCGAACCCAGCCCCTGGTTTGATAGGGGCTGCAACCAATTCCATGGTCAGGATTATCGAAAGTGGTTGCAAAGACTGAGTGCCAATAATGATCGTCAAGGTTGGGTATTGAGTGAGGAGAATCTTTTTGAAGGCCCTTCGCTGGCGCCCTTAGAGGATGACAGTGATACCTCTCATTACAACGGACTGGTTTTTATTCTTCCCTCTTCTTTTTCTCCTGCTCTTCCGCCCCCGGTGACACAAGCCATGCCGGCTTCATCTACCCGATATCTGGTCAACCCCCTGTTGCGCTTCGACCCAATTCGCAGCACAACCTCTGTGAGCAAAACGTTACACAATGGTGAGGCCGAGCACCTCTTGCTACGCCACCCTGTATACCAGAAGCGTCTTCCTGACACGCCTCTTGCATTGAGTAGGCTCGACTGGGTTGCCCTGATACATGCTATGAACGGAGCGACGGCTGACAGGATTTCGCGCCAGGGATCTGGCCTTGTAGAAACCCTGGAGCGGCTGGCACTTTCCGAGGTTGTGTTACCCGAAAAAGTCTCTTTATCAGCCCATCGACTTCAGCGCTTCCATAGCAACCAGTTACCTGTCGAACAGATCTCCACCCGTTATTTTTGGTCCGCTTGGGAACACAGCGATGCAAATATGGAGATCCCCTCTCTTGGTGAATTGTCCGCTGGGGAACTAGTACAACTCGGGACCGGATTGGCAGCCCTGCTGCTGCAGGAAGGTGTACGCCCGGGGACACGGATAACCCTCTCGGGAAACTCAGCGCCCTTGTTTACTATAACAGGGCTGGTTGCCGCCTCTCTCGGTGCAACGGCAGGGTTTGAAGAATGCGCAGTCGAAAGCAGGTGCAGCCACACGAGTGCAGTGTCCGGAAAAGCGCATTCCAGCACCCCCGCTGAGTTATTGGATAAGCTGGGTAATCTGCCGCAGCCCTGGCCTGCACTTTCCTGTTTGCAGGGTGGCAAAATTGAGTTCCAGGTGGGCACAGAAAGAGTGAATTTCTCTCTGGAAGAGCTTTTCAATGCCTGTGTGGCACTGAAACATCAAATAGGGATACCCGATTGGGCCACCCCGGAAGGGGACGCATGGCAACAACTGATCATCCTCACCTGCAAAGCCCTGTCAAATCATAGCGCCCACAATCAATAAACGTCTAGTGCTGACTATCAGAACCCGCCCTGCCCCACTGGTAACCTCGCGCAGAAGGAGCAGCCTGGCGAAAAGGCAGCCTTCTCGATATGAACAGGAACAAGTGTAGCGAAGTAAGGAAAGTGCGAGTGCGACACAGCGTCGCACTCAAGTATTAAACGATCGGCGGCTCCCCCGACAAGATCGACCCTTCTTCAATATCTGTGGTAAAGACTTCCAGGGATTCCGCCACTTCGCTGACTTCCTCGAAGCGAGCAATGTGATACAAGGCTTCGCCTTCATTCACCAGCGGCAAGTTGTTGCGGCCCACCAGAATACCCGATGCAGGAGAAATAATATCCACGTCGTCGCCACCAAACGGGCTGGAAATACGGCCGATCAAGTCGCCGCTTTTAATCCAGGCGCCCAGCGCCACCAGCGACAGGAACACGCCATCGCGCTCCGCTCGTACCCAGCTTGAGGAGCGAGCGATATAAGGCTCACGCGGGGCTTTGGTTCGGCGGTTACCGGTCATACCCAGGTGATGCATCACATTGAGCACGCCTTTCACGCCGGCCCGGATGCAGGACTCATCAAAGCGCAGCGCTTCGCCGGCTTCATAGGTAATCACCGGAATGCCTTGGGCTTCTGCTACTTCGCGCAAGGTGCCTTCGCCCAGTACCGAGTTAATCACCACCGGCACGCCAAAGGCGTTGGCCATGGCACCGGTATCTTCGTTGGACAGGTTGGCCCGAATTTGCGGCAGGTTATCGCGATGAATAGCGCCGGTGTGCAGATCCACCGCATGGCTAACCCGATCCAGCACTTGAGTTTTGAACTGCCACGCCATGCGCGCGCCCAAACTGCCGGTTTCCGAACCGGGAAAACAGCGGTTCAAGTCCCGGCGATCTGGCAAGTAGCGAGATTTATGAATAAAGCCAAACACATTTACCACCGGCACCGCCAGTACGGTACCGCTGAGGGTCTTTAATGCGGAGTGGCGCAACAGGCGGCGAATGATTTCTACGCCGTTGAGTTCGTCACCATGAATAGCCGCGCTGACCATAAATACCGGCCCCGGCTTGCGCCCATGAACCACATGGATCGGTACGTTCAATGGTGTCTGGGTATAAAGCTGCGCTAACGGCAATTCTACTTTCGCCCGGGTGCCCGGTTGAACCGTAATGCCGTTGATTTCAAAGGGAGCATTTTTAGGTTCTTTGCTATTTTTCATTTCTTATTCATTACCTTGCAGGGAAACCACCGCGATGCAGACCTTTTGCAGGAACCGCTTGAGAGGCGAATGGTGCCTGCCCATTTTCTCTCAAGCGGCTCCTGTGGTGGCCACGGTCAGCCTTTGGCCCCTTTTGTCTGGGTTCTGTAGGGCCGCGCATCCTTTTCGATGAACTTGATCAGCAAACCGGCCACATCCTTGCTAGTGGCAGCTTCAATGCCTTCCAGGCCCGGCGAAGAGTTTACTTCCATAACCACAGGGCCATGGTGTGAGCGCAGGAGATCCACACCGGCCACATTGAGGCCCATTATGCGTGCGGCACGCACGGCGGTGGCCCGTTCTTCCGGAGTAATGCGGATCAGGCTGGCACTGCCACCGCGGTGCAGGTTGGAGCGAAATTCACCCGGTGCGGCCTGGCGCTTCATGGCCGCAATCACCTTGCCACCTACCACGAAACAGCGGATATCCGCACCACCGGCTTCCTTGATGTACTCTTGCACCATCACCGACACGTTTAAACCCATAAAGGCTTCGATTACCGATTCTGCCGCCTTGCGTGTTTCCGCCAGCACCACACCGATCCCCTGGGTGCCTTCCAGCATCTTGATCACCAGCGGAGCACCGCGAACCATGTTGATCAGATCAGGAATGTCATCCGGAGAGTGAGCAAAGCCGGTAATCGGCAGGCCAACCCCTTTACGCGACAAGAGCTGCAAAGAGCGAAGTTTATCCCGGGAGCGAGAGATCGCCACCGATTCATTCACCGGAAACACACCCATCATTTCGAACTGGCGCACTACCGCCGTGCCGTACTGGGTAATCGAGGCGCCGATACGAGGGATCACTGCATCAAAGCCTTCCAGCACTTCACCTTTGTAATGAATCTCCGGCTTGTGGGCCACCATACTCATATAGCAACGCAGGGTGTCGATGACGTGCATTTCATGGCCCGCCGCTTCACCGGCTTCGACCATGCGACGAGTGGAGTACAAACGCTTGTTTCGAGAAAGAATCGCAATTTTCATGGTTGCTCTTTTGTGCCGCCCAGTAGGAATGACGCTGTCGGGTCCACGGTTATCAAGTCCATGGCAGTTCGCCCCAGCAGCATGCGGAATTTCATGTTTTCACGGTCAGTGAGGGTGATTTCAATGGGCCAGTGACGCCCGCCCAGCGCAATCTCAGTGCGAATCACCGGGCGCTCCTCCTTGTGCCCACCGGAGTCGGTGACCACACGGCGGTCCAGCACCGGAGCTTCGCATTCACGAATGGTGTCCTGATCTTGAATCGGATGGATGCAGAAACGCACCCATTCGTTGCCGTCGCGCTCAAAACCTTCTACCTGATAGGCGTGCAACGCCGAAGTGCGGGCGCCAGTGTCCACCTTCATCTTGATGGCGTCGATACCCAACCCAGGCAACGTCGCCCACTCCCGCCAACCAACCGTCACCTTGTTGCTCGCCTGCGAATCGTGTGATGCCATCACTCACGCCCTAGCAATTCGATTTTGTATCCATCCGGGTCCTGGGCAAAGGCCAGTACCGTGGTGCCATGCTTCATGGGCCCCGGCTCACGGGTAATACGGCCGCCTTTTTCCCGAATACGCTCACAAGCAGCGTACACGTCGTCTACCGCCAGAGCCACATGGCCATAGCCGTCGCCCAAATCATAAGAGGAGTGGTCCCAGTTGTAGGTCAGCTCCAACACCGCCCCTTCGGATTCCGGCTGATACCCCACGAAAGCATTGGTAAAGCGCCCTTCCGGGTAGTCTTTACGGCGCAATTCGGTCATCCCCAGCACCTGGGTATAGAAAACGATGGACGCATCAAGGTCGCCCACACGCAGCATGGTATGTAGGATTCGCATAGAAGAACCGCTCCTGATTCGATAAAACGCTGCGGGCTTCACTGTGGCTGCCCTGCCAAGGCGGAGTGTGGTGTCAGTGAGGGAAATTGACAAGAAAAAAACCGTAAAGCCGATAGTCAAGGCCCGCCGCCAGGCCAGAGGCGAGGTCTCTCGCGCGTCTGGCAACAAGCGTCCAGCCACATCCACCGGGCCACTTCCTAGCCACGGGCGTAATTGAACACGGGCATCTGGTCGGGGCCACTTCATGATATATAGCCGTGATCACCATCTTTGCTGGCAGCCAGCCCATACGGCTGTTTCTTAATGCGGGCTTTCAGCCGTAACTACAATCATTCCGTCCCCACGGCCACGAAGAAGCGTGCTGCCACCCGCGCTCAACACGATACCGTGGTGAGTGTAATCGTTCACGCACACTTTCCGTTTTCACCAGCAGAGCTCTCAGATCCTGGGGGGGTCAACACCCGGAATATTTTTACTCTGGCATGCCGTATTCCACAAAGCCGTGTAGAACACCGGGAAATAGTTGCCCCTCTACAGTGGCAAAGATTCCACGATCTAAAGGCAACTTACTGGTTGTTATATAACCAATGACACTGAAAACCAGCCACAAAAAAACCGCCACGAACCTGGGGTTCGCGGCGGTTTTCCTGCTGTATGCAGGGTGCTGCGTTTCTTAGCTCAGCTTACGCCCGGTTTTGGCCGCAATACGCAGGCGCAGAGCATTCAGCTTGATAAACCCTTCCGCGTCTTTCTGATCATAGGCTCCGGCATCGTCTTCAAAAGTAGCGATGGAGGCGTCGAACAGGCTGTCACTGTCGGAACGACGACCCACCACAGTCACGCTGCCTTTATAGAGCTTCAAGCGCACTTCACCGTTCACGTGTTCCTGGGTGGCATCGATCAGCTTCTGCAGCGCCAGGCGTTCCGGGCTCCACCAGTAACCGTTGTACAGCAGCTCCGCGTACTTGGGCATTACCGAATCTTTCAAGTGTGCGGATTCACGATCCAGCGTTAGAGACTCGATAGCACGGTGAGCCGGCAACATGATAGTGCCACCGGGGGTTTCATAGCAGCCACGGGACTTCATGCCCACATAGCGGTTTTCCACGATATCCAGGCGGCCAATGCCGTTATCTCCGCCCAGCTTGTTCAGCTTGGTCAGCACGTCGGCCGGACTCAATGTTTCGCCGTCGATGGAAACAATATCGCCCTTCTCAAAGCCCAAAGTGATATAGGTGGCCTGGTCGGGGGCCGCTTCCGGGCTAACACTCCAGCGCCACATGTCTTCTTCTGCTTCCCACCATGGGTCTTCAAGGTTGCTGCCTTCATAAGAGATGTGCAGCAGGTTGGCATCCATGGAGTACGGAGATTTCTTCTTCTTGTTGGAGAAATCCACCGGAATATTGCGCTCCTCACAGTACGCCATCAGCTTTTCGCGGGAGTTCAAGTCCCACTCCCGCCAGGGAGCAATCACTTGGATACCCGGCGCCAGGGCGTAGGCACCCAGCTCGAAACGGACCTGATCATTACCTTTGCCGGTGGCACCATGAGAAATGGCATCAGCGCCGGTTTCTTCGGCAATTTCCACCAGACGCTTGGCGATCAGCGGGCGGGCGATAGACGTACCCAGCAGATATTCACCTTCGTAAATGGCATTGGCACGGAACATAGGGAAGACATAGTCACGGACGAACTCTTCGCGCAGGTCTTCAATGTAGATCTCTTTCACGCCCATGGCTTCTGCCTTGGCCCGGGCCGGCTCCACTTCCTCACCCTGACCGATATCCGCGGTGAACGTCACCACTTCACAGTCATAGGTATCTTGCAGCCATTTGACGATAACCGAGGTATCCAGGCCACCGGAATAAGCCAGTACCACCTTGTTGATCTTGGACATTGAAAAGACTCCGCAAATGGGTCGCCGGCAGCGCATGAGCCAGCGCCCGATGAATCGTGAGGCATATAGAGGGGGCGTATTGTACCCGCCTGCCCCCTTGCCCGTCACCTCCATGACGGCCGCGCGAGCGGTTTCACCTGTTGCCTGCGTAGCTATTCCGGTAGCATAAGCCCCCCTCGCCGTTGCGCTTAGCGTTTCTGTGGGGTCTTTATGTTTGATGGAGTGATCATGAGCGATCAGCATCCCAGCCTGGCGCTACGTTTCCGCGGCTTTTTGCCCGTCGTTATCGACGTGGAAACCGGGGGATTTAATTCCCAAACCGACGCGCTGCTGGAAATCGCCGCCGTTTTGATTGAAATGGACGCCCAGGGCAATCTGCGGCCATCCACCCGCATCCAGTTTCATGTGGACCCGTTCCCCGGAGCCAACCTGGAACAGGCTGCACTGGATTTTACCGGTATCGACCCAAACAACCCGTTGCGCGGTGCGGTACCGGAAGAAACCGCCCTCAAGGGTGTCTTCGAGCCTGTGCGCAAGGCGATAAAACAACACGGCTGCAACCGTGCGGTGCTGGTAGGACATAACAGTTTCTTCGATCAGGGCTTTTTGAACGCCGCCACCGACCGCACCGACATTAAGCGTAACCCGTTCCACCCGTTCTCCAGCTTCGATACTGCTGCTCTGGCCGGGCTGGTCTACGGGCAGACGGTGCTGGCGAAAGCCTGTGAAGCCGCCGGTATCCGCTTCAGCCAGCGCGAGGCTCATTCCGCGCTGTATGACGCCACCCGCACCGCAGAACTGTTCTGCTCCATGGTCAATCGCTTCAAGACCCTCGGCGGCTGGCCACCCCCACCCGCAAAAACCATCCCGCCAACACTGGCGAAAGAGTTGGATTGAATTAACGCAACACCCTTCACGACGGCACGCACACGCTAACGCCACCACGTTCCCGCGTGTGGCGTGCCGCATGAAGCACAAAAAAAAGGGCGCTATTTCTAGCGCCCCTTTTCTTTGTGCGGCTTTTATTACAACTTGTCGGCATTACCAGACAGGTACTCGGCCACGCCGTCCGGGGTGTCCTTCATACCGGAATCGCCTTTCTGCCAACCCGCCGGGCATACTTCACCGTGCTCTTCGTGGAACTGCAGGGCATCAACCAGACGAATCAGCTCGTCCATGTTACGGCCCAGCGGCAGATCGTTAACGATCTGGCTGCGCACCACACCGTTCTGGTCGATCAGGAACACGCCACGGAAAGCCATGCCGCCTTCAGACTCAACGTCGTAGGACTGGGCGATACCGTGGTTCATGTCAGCGGCCAAGGTGTATTTCACTGGGCCGATGCCGCCATCGTTAACGGGGGTGTTACGCCATGCATTGTGAGTAAAGTGACTATCGATGGAAACGCCAATCACTTCAACATTGCGTTCTTTGAACGCGTCCATACGATGATCCAGAGCGATCAGCTCGGACGGGCACACGAAGGTGAAGTCCAGCGGGTAGAAGAATACCAGGCCATACTTGCCTTTAATGGCTTCGGACAGGGTGAACTCATCAACGATGCTGCCATCGCCCAATACAGCAGGAACAGTAAAATCCGGTGCAGGTTTACCTACCAGAACGCCCATTGTTTCTCTCCATTGTTTCCATTTATACGATATAGCCAGAACAATACCGTCTCTCTGGCCGCTTGAAATCAGTGCAGCAAATCATACAACGCCCATGGCAATACTGCATTGGGCTAGTGCCGCATTGGACAATCATGGGGATTGTGCCTCGGCTTTCAACAGGCAAAAGGCTTTCTTTAGCAGGAATCTGCATCGTTTGCGCAAAACGACGCCAATTCAGGGCTAGGGCAGGTATTAATCAACTGCACCCGATCAGCAAGAATGCCACAAACAAAATACGCCATAGACAAAAAACCCGGCGCTAAGGCCGGGTTTTACGTAATGCCAACGCTCTATTCAAGCGTTGTCATCCGATTCCACGGCAACGCCGTCAACCATCTCTTTAAGCTGACCAGAACGGTACATATCCATAATGATATCGCAGCCGCCGACCAATTCGCCGCCCACCCACAACTGCGGGTAAGTCGGCCAGTTGGCATATTCTTTCAGATTCTGACGAATTTCCGGGGCTTCCAGAATATTCACATAGGCAAACGGCTTGCCAATGGCGGTCATCGCCTCCACCACCTGTGCGGAAAACCCACACTGGGGAAACTGGGGGGACCCTTTCATGTAGAGGATCACCGGGTTCTTTTCGATCTGGTCTTTGATGACCTGGATAACATCCATACTGACTACCTGGCGGTTGTGGGGTGTATTGGCTGTGATTGGCCACTATTCTACCACTGATGGCCCTGCCCATCCCAGATGGGGTCGCAGAGGCGCAGCTTCAAGAGGCCCGAAAACAGAAAAGAGAGCCGAAGCCCCCTTTCCCATGTCACCAATAGCATCTTAGAAATGCACTTTCATGCCCACGTAGCCAGTACGCGGCTTGTTGGGGCGAGCACCGGCAGGATCACGAGAAACGATTTCTTGATCGTCAAATACGTTATCCACCTTGGCATACACTTCCATATCACTGTTCACCTGATAAGTCGCCACGATATCGGCAATCACGTAATCGCTGGTGCGTTTGAACGTAGTGACCTGACCAGAGCGGTCACAGCTATTATCCACGCACATACCATCGGTATGGCTGACGGACATCAGTGCAGACCAGGCCGCCGGTTTTTCCAGGCCAAAAGTGAGGCTGGCTAAATGCTCAGGCAGGTAAGGCAGAACATCCCCGTCCAGCACGGACAAATCATCCGCATCTTTGGTGATTTCACCGTCGGTGTAGGTATAAGCCAGCCGTACCGGCGCTCGCAGGCCGCTATCACCTTCCCAGATCACACTGCTCAAGCCCACTTCCAGACCCCGTACTTCGGACTCACCAAAGCTCTGGGTGCCAGAGTCATTGCCATTGGGGCATGGATTAGCAATGGAACAGTTCTGAATGGTGTTTTCATAATCGCTGTAGAACGCAATCACATCCGCACTGAAGTTTTCCTGCCAGTAGCGGAAACCGGTTTCGTAGTTAACGCTTTTTTCCGCATCGGTGCCTTTCTGGGAAGACGCGCCTGCCGGAGCAAAACCCTGATGAACACCCGCTAACACCGACCAATTGTCATTGAGCAGCCAAGTAGCGCCCAGCCCCGCCATCAGCTCTTCGTTACGGTTTTCAGTGCGTGAACTTACCGTGTCGCGTGCCGGGTCGCCCCAGCGCTTGCTCTTGCTTTCCACGTTCTCGTAACGCAATGAGCCGGTGACGATGAAATCACCAACATACGCGTGGTCTATGATCCAGGCAGACACCGCATCCGCATTTTCCAGACGGTTATCACCACCCGTGGGCAAAGTAGACGTCTGGTATTCCAAGCTACCATTAGTCTGGTCAAAGGTATCCGTGGGCTGGTAGCGGTCCACCTCGTCTTGATGGTAACGGGCCCCGACAATCAGGTCATTGTCCACTGAACCGGTCTGGAAACGGTGATTCAATTCAGTCTGCACACCTTCGGAGATGTATTCCCGATCATTGTTCTTGTAAACCAAATCCGTGGCATCAGCAGTACCATCCAGGACGGCCTGCTTAGTGCCGCCATTGGCGTTAGCGTCCGCCACAAAACCACCAATACTCTGGCCACCAATACTGGCCAATTTGTACCAGTTACGGTTGAACTCGTTACGATACACCACAGAGTTCAACTGGGTATTCTCGTCAAACACCAAAGTATGGCGCAAAGATACCGCATCACGATCATTATCCATCTGATCGATATCACTCATACCGTAGCGACGGTTGGCATCGTTTTCGAAATCCCGGTCGGTCAGGCCCAGGTAGGTTTCGTCAGAAACCTCACTGGAATGCTCCAGCTTCAACTCAAATGCCTGTTGAATATCTGCAGTTTCCGGGGCCTGCCAGCGCAGCTTGGCGACATAGTCACGCTTATCAAAACCACTATCGCGGTTGGAGCGGTCGATATCCTTGAAACCTTGGGCTCGTTGTTGATGGGCTTCCAGCATGAAACCAAACTGGCCTTCGGTGGCACCATAATAGGCATGGGCGCGTTGCGACCCATCTTCACCACCTTCCACATTCACCATGCCGGACGCACGGGCAGGAATCGGGGTAGACAGGAAGTTAATGGCTCCGCCCACGGTAAAGGGGCCATAACGCAGAGTATCCGGCCCTTTCAACACCTCAACACCGTAGAAACGGCCGGCACTGGGGAAGTAGTAAGCGGCCGGAGCAGCATAAGGGGCCGGCGCAATCAACACACCATCTTCCATTAGCGAGATCTTACTGGAACGCTCTCGGCCAGAACCACGGATACCGATATTTGGGCGCAAGCCGTAACCGTCTTCTTCCTGGAAATACACGCCGGGCACGTCGCGCAGCATGCGGTGCACATCGGTGTTTTCCTTTTCTTCCAAATCTTCGTTAGTAAGCACGTGCGCAGAACCACTGACGCTAAAAGTGCTCTGACGATCCCCAATAATCTGTACCGGTTTCAGCTCATTGGCTTGATCAGCAAAAGCTGGAGCGGCCATGGCGGAGGCGATGGCACAGCAAAGCAAGCGGCGCTGCAAATACATGACTTTTCCCTTCCCGACGCAAATGTAAATAGTGTAAGCGCGGAGAAGATATAACGAAAAAGAATCAATATCAATATGCTATAGTTCTCATTTGCATTAGCGGTTGCCATACCCTCCACCGCCGGGGGAAGCCACTAACAACCGATCACCGGTGCGAGCGGTGAAGCTGGCTTTCGGTGGCAACAACCGGCCGTTATAGCAGTTTTCCCCCACCGCTCCGCTTTGCCCGCCGGCCAGCCCCCAGGGAGCGTAAAGGCGGCGCTCGGTAAGCAGAGTGACCTGGGCATCGGCCAAGAACTCCAACTCACGGACCAAACCCTCGCCCCCCATAAACTGCCCACTCCCCCCACTCCCCCGGCGCAATTGATAACGGTGCACCCTCAGCGGATAGTGAGACTCAAGGCTTTCGACTGGCGTATTGAGAGTATTAGTCATATGACTGTGCACCGCCGACAGCCCAGGGCCACCCGCATGAGCGCCAGTACCACCGGCCATGGTTTCGTAATAATCCCAGCCATTGTCACCGCCAGCGCCCATAGCCACATTATTCATGGTTCCCTGACTGGCTGCGGGAATTGCCTCCGGCGCCGCCTGAGCCAGCGCTCCCAGCACCACATCCACCACCCGTGAGCTGGTTTCCACATTGCCGGCCGCCACCGCCGCCGGGCGGCGGGCATTGAGCAACGAGCCTGGCGGAGCGGACAGCTTGATAGGCCGAAAGAGACCATCGCAGGCAGGCACGTCATCGTCCATCAAGCAGCGAAAACAGTAATAGACCGCTGCGGCTGCCACGGACAACGGGCAATTGATATTTCCCGCCACCTGATCTGCCGTGCCACTAAAATCCAGAGAGGCCTGATCTCCGCAAATCGTGAGGCTGACGGTAATGAGGATGCCCTGCTGGCCCTGGCCATCGTCGTCCATGTAATCCTGGAACCGGTAACAACCATCCGGCAGGGTCGCGATGCGAGCGCGAGCACGCTTTTCACCATACGCATTGAGGGCATCAAAGGCCGCCACCAGATCAAATTGCTGATCAGCCAGCTCCACCAAACGCCGGGCACCCGCCTCACAGGCACTAGCCTGGGCAGAAAAGTCGGCAAAACGCGGAGTCTCTACCGGCAACGTCCCGTGCTCCTCCAGCCCGGCTAGGCGCCGGCACAAAGGCACCTGCCATTGCCCTGCGCGTTTTAGCCAACTGGGAGCAATAACAATCCCTTCTTGCTCCAGATGGGTAGATACCGGCATGGATCCAGGGCTGTGGGCACCAATATTCGCATGGTGGGCCCGGGTCACAGTGAAGTCCATTAGGGTCTGCGACTGAAATACCGGCGCAACCACCGTTACATCCGGCAAATGCGTGCCACCCAAATAGGGATCATTCACCACCATCAGATCTTCTGCCTGCCACTCTCTGCCCGTGACCAGATCCGCCATGGCATAAGCCATGGACCCAAGATGCACCGGGATATGGGCCGCCTGGGCGCACAGCCGACCTTGGGCATCAAAAATAGCACAGGAAAAGTCGAGTCGGTCCTTGATGTTCGGGGACAGCGCACTCAGGCGCAATACCGCACCCATTTCCTCACAGATACCGCCAAGGCGGTTGGCAAAAATACTCAGCTGGACAGGATTCATAGGGCAATAGGCAGTCAATAATGAATAGTTGATAGCGAAAATCTAATGCAGAGCAGTCTGCCCTTGTTCATTGTCTTGCATCAACTATTAACTATTGGCCAATAACTGCGCTATTATCGGCGGTTCCGGCAGCCCTCGGCTGCCGTTTTTTGTTTTGGGACGGGAACCAGACGCGGATAAGAGCGCACTGGCTCGTTATCAGCTATTCATTACCAATGATCAATTGCCTGCTATGTCGCAATATTTGATCCCCACCTACGCGCGCCAGCCAGTGGCTTTCGTGCGGGGCGAAGGCGTGTGGTTATATGACGAAAACGACCACAAATACATGGATGCCATCTCCGGAATTGGTGTGTGTAACCTGGGCCACTGCCACCCGGCGGTGACCCGAACCCTGGCTGAACAGGCCAGGCAATTAGTGCACACGTCCAACCTGTACCGCATTCCCGCCCAAGAATCGCTGGCGCAGCGTCTGTGTGAGTTGAGCGGCATGGCAAACGTGTTTTTCTCCAATTCTGGTGCAGAAGCCAACGAAGCGGCCATCAAGATTGCCCGCCTGTACGGCTCTCGCAAACAGATCACCTGCCCCACCGTGGTGGTGATGGAAGGCAGCTTTCACGGCCGCACCATGGCCACCTTGTCGGCCACTGCCAACGCCAAGGTGCAGGAAGGTTTTGCACCCTTGCTGGACGGCTTTGTTCGCGTCCCGTTCAATGACTTGGCGGCAGTAGAAGCATTAGCAGAGAACCGCGACATCGTCGCTGTACTGGTAGAACCGGTGCAGGGCGAAGGTGGCATCCACATTCCTGCGGACGACTACTTGGCTGGCCTGCGCGCCCTGTGCGATCGCAACGACTGGCTACTGATGCTCGATGAAATACAGTCCGGCAACGGCCGCACCGGGGATTACTTTGCCTGCCTGGGTGCCAATGTCACTCCGGATGTGCTGACCACGGCCAAAGGCCTAGGCAACGGCTTTCCGATTGGCGCCTGCCTGGTTGCCGGCAAAGCCGAAGGTGTGTTCGGCCCCGGTAATCACGGCAGCACCTACGGCGGCAACCCGTTGGGTTGCGCTACTGCCCTGACCGTCGTCAATGCGCTCACCGATGATGTCATTGATGGTGTGGCCGACAAAGGCGCCTGGCTGAAAGATGCCTTTACTCAGGCGTTTTCAGACCTGCCCATGGTCACCGAAATTCGTCAGCGGGGCCTGATGCTAGGTATCCAGCTCGATCGCCCTTGTGCCGAGCTGGTCAACCGCGCCCGCGACGCCGGCCTACTAATCAATGTCACCGCCGGATCCGTGGTACGGCTACTGCCGCCGCTAGTGATCAACCAAACTGAAATGCAGCATCTAGTGGACACTCTGTCTGCCCTGATCCACCGTTTTGCCGATGAGCAGGAGGTCGCATGACCCGTCATTTCCTGACCCTGACCGATCTAACTCCAGATGAACTCGGCTACCTGATTCAGCGCGCCATTGAGCTGAAAACCATGCTGCGCAACGGCCAGAACCATGAGCCATTGAAAGGCAAAACGCTGGGCATGATTTTCGAAAAATCATCCACCCGCACCCGGGTATCCTTTGAAGTAGCGATGACCCATTTTGGTGGCTCCAGCATCTTTCTCTCGCCCCGAGACACTCAGCTGGGCCGGGGTGAACCGATTGAAGATTCAGCACGGGTACTGTCACGCATGGTCGATGCGGTAATGATCCGCACCTTTGACCACGCCACCCTGCAGACCTTTGCCGACCACTCGGCGGTACCCGTGATAAACGCCCTCACGGATGACTTCCACCCCTGCCAGCTGCTCGCCGACATGCAGACGTTTGTAGAGCATCGCGGCAGCATCCAAGGCAAGAAAGTGGTGTGGGTCGGTGATGGCAACAACATGTGTGCCAGTTACATTAACGCTGCCAACCAGTTTGATTTCGAATTGGTCATCGGCTGCCCAGACGGCTTCACCCCAGATAACGACCTGCTGGGCCGCTATCCGGAGCGGGTCAGCTTAGAAGCGGACGTGGCCACCGCCGTGCAAGGCGCTCATCTGGTAGTGACCGATGTGTGGGCTTCCATGGGCCAGGAAGATGAACAGCAAACCCGCCTTAACGCGTTTGAGGGTTATCAAGTCACCCCTGAACTAATGGACAAAGCCGATCCGGATGCGCTGTTCATGCACTGCCTGCCCGCCCACCGTGGCGAAGAAGTCAGCCACGAAATGATGGACGACCCCCGCGCCGTGGTCTGGGACGAAGCCGAAAACCGCCTGCACGCGCAGAAAGCCTTGCTGGAATTTCTGCTCACTGGCCAACATTGATGGCAACGCTGCACGCCTCACACGCATACGTTTGCGTGTTGCGTGCAGCCTAGAGCTGCGCAATCATGAAAGAACCACTGCTTAGCCTCAATCATCTGGCCTGCGGCTACCACCAGCAGACCGTCGTCAATGACCTGAGCCTGACGCTGGCCGCCGGGGAAATCGCGTGCCTGCTCGGCCCAAGTGGTTGCGGAAAAACCACCACCCTGCGCGCCATTGCCGGGCTGGAACCAGTAACCTCCGGCTCCATCAGCATTCTGGGCAAAACCGTCTCCGGCCCCCACCAACAACTACCACCCAACCAGCGTGGCCTGGGCATGGTGTTTCAGGAACATGCCCTTTTCCCCCACCTTACCGTGGCCGACAACGTAGCCTTCGGCCTGCGGCACCAAAGCCGCTCGCAACGCCAGGAACGCGTGCAAGCCTGCCTGCAACGAGTGCGCCTTGGCGGCCTTGATCAACGCTACCCTCACGAACTTTCCGGCGGGCAACAACAGCGCGTCGCCCTAGCCCGAGCACTGGCCCCCCAGCCAGCCCTGCTGTTGCTGGACGAACCCTTTGCTAGCCTGGACTTGGATCTACGCCGGTCGCTGGCCCAAGAATTAGGCGATATTCTCCGTCAGGAAAAAGTCACCACCTTGCTGGTAACCCATGACCAAGAAGAAGCCTTTGCGTTGGCCGATCGGGTGGGGGTCATGCAGCAAGGCCGGCTAGAACAATGGGATACCCCCTACAATATCTACCACGCCCCGGCGAATCGTTTCGTGGCAGAATTCGCCGGTTACGGCACCTTCCTGCACGGCACGGTGCACGACGGTAACACCGTTCACACAAGCCTTGGCGATGTGACCGGGCGCAGCCGCGCACCCCTGCAACCCGGCACCGAGGTGGAAGTTCTGCTACGACCGGAAGATGTGATCGCCGACGAATCCGCTCCTCTGGCCCTACCCGTCACCCGCCGCCAATTCACCGGTGCAAGCATCCTCTACCACCTAAGAGTCGGCGCCAACGAAACCCTGCTCTGCCAAACAGACAGCCACACCAATGTGGTAGAAGGCGACAATCTTCATGTCCGGCTGGGAACCAAGCATCTGGTAGCGTTCGAAACGCATTGAACGTTGAAGTGCTAACCATGCAAAGTGCATATTGGCCTGCGCTACAACAATGAGACCCTTTCCATCGTAAATGACTTGCTCTGCGGCACAGGAGTTTATCGTCTAGCGGAGCCCGCTGATCGCATTGTTCGACTTTCAACTCATGCAACTCGGCTCTGGTCCCGCCCCCCGGCCTTTGCCCTATATAAGCCCTGATCCGCCCGGTTAAGCAACTCGTCCACGCGCTCTCCCTCCTGGTAAGCCGCCACGCCCACAGACAGGCTGACTATCGCCGGCCCACCTTGAGCATCGAAGCGTTGTTCGCGCCAACGCAAGCGCAAGCGTTCTGCCACCAGTAAAGCACCTTGGGCGTCACTCTGCGGCAACACCAGCAGAAACTCTTCGCCACCCAATCGGCCAAAGTGATCGCCATCACGCATTCCCGACAACGCCAACTCGGAAAACTGACGCAGCACTCGATCGCCCCAGTCATGGCCATGACGATCATTAATTTTCTTAAAGTGGTCAAGATCCACGTAACACACCGCAAACGGCACGCTCTTACTGCTGAACAAAGCCCTCTGGCGCTCCAGAATTTCCAGTAAGTGGCGGCGGTTAAACAGGCCAGTGAGGTCATCACGAATGGCCATTTCCCGTACCTTTTTCACTGCATTGGCGAGGTCACGATTTTTATCGACCAGAGCGTCGCGAAGGCGATTGATACTGCCACCGGTGACGGCAAAGCTCACCGAAATCATGGCAAATACCAACCATTGCAACAGCTCCACTGACAGACTCAAGTGTACCCAACGATCCAGCAGAGCCAGCCACAGCATCAACGCATAGGCCGCACTGGCCATAAACGCCACTGCCACCATGACTTTACCGCTGAGCCGAAACGACACTAACAATAACGCGGAAAAAAATAGCGTTACCACGCTGAGCCGAAACTCATCCACGTAATAGCCCGACACCATGAACACGCCGATAAAATACAGGATTAACGGTAACGATAAGCTCGGCTCACGCAGCCTAAAGGTGACGCCTGTTGCCATCAGCAACTGATAAGCCAACAGTGAGCCCCAGACCAGCAAAGCCAGCACCAACGCCTCCGTCAGCGAGATATCCATGTAGCCAAGCTGAAAATAAACCACGCACAATAGGGTGTGCATAGCGATGATTACCATGGCAGAACGACTATGCCTTTGCATCAAGCGTTTCTCGCTCAGTCTCAGCTTTTCCGCCTGATGCAAATCATGCTTCATTCGGTCTCCCCGATAATCAGTTTATCGCGTCCGGTTTCCTTGGCCCGATACAAGGCGAGATCGGCTCGTTTAATCAATTGTGCAGGAGTTTCACCATCCGCCCGCATGGCCAGCCCCCCGGACACCGTCACCATCAGCCCCGGTGCATCCTTAAAACGCTGGCTGCGCATGCTCATCAGAATACCTTCCACTAAGTTACGTGCCTCCTCCTGGTCAGTCACTGGTAGCACCAACATGAATTCCTCCCCCCCCAGCCGGGCGGCCAAATCCTGCTTGGTCAGGTGGCGACGGGCCACATCCGCAAAACGCTGCAAGACCGCATCGCCCATACGGTGGCCATACTGGTCATTGGTTCTCTTGAAGTGATCCAAATCCAGGTATACCACCGCCAACTGGTACGCCCCGCGGGCAGACTGTCCGCACGCATTATTTAATAGCTCCATGGCATGGCGGCGACGATAGAAACCGGTCAATTCATCTTTCACTGCCATCTCGTGAATGCGCTCGACAATTTCTGCTAACTGCTGATTACGCCTGCCCAATTGGAACCGAATAGTGGAAATTTCAGACGCCAACAACATGGCCGCCACCACCATGACACTAAACAACCCCCACTGAATCCACTCGCCCCGGGCATCAATCGCTTCCGGCCAGTACACACAAATAACCCCCAGCACAATTGCGTAGCCCAACACGCAATAACTGGCCAGCGCCATGAACTGCCGCAACGACGCCTGAAACACCCCAAGCTGAACAATGGCGAAGAAAAGCAGCATGACACACAGGCGTACCTGATCCACGAATAACGCCGTTATTAGCAACCCGGTGGTCGACCACACCATTAACGGCATAATCATGGAAGGCTCCGCCAAACGGCGATTCAGCCCCATCAGCATGAATAGAATAAAGAGAAGATGACCCGCCCAAATGCCGGCAAAAAGAGAATAGAAAAGGAACTCTCCACCCCGGAAAAAATCCAGCTGTAAAGCGATCCAACAAAGTAGAGTATGGGCACCGCCACCCGCTAGGATCGCAAACCGCACGCGGCGCAGCTGTTGGGACTGCAAAGCCACAGGGTGAAGCGTTAACGTTTGATCCATGCCGGATTCCTGAGTTGGTGCAACCCTCCCCATTAGCAATCGCACCAACTGGTAGCATAATATTATTATTGATGTGCTAATAATAATACTGAATGTCGACTACGTCACAGTTTGATCATCCCCAAAACCGAACCGTCCATCGTTATAAAGCGCTCTTTACTGCCAGCGAAATCCTTAACGTTTATGCAAGTTAGCCATCAATTAGCACCCCGTGAGGTCTGACAAACTCGAGCCACCGCATCCCGCCACCCTTGATAGCGCTTCTGCCGCTCCGGCTCAGCCAGCGCGGGGGAAAAGCCCCGTTCACAACGCCATTGCTCTGCTATGGATTCCAGTGATGCATACAACCCGACCCCCAGGCCAGCCAGATAGGCAGCCCCCAAGGCCGTGGTTTCGGTGACTACCGGTCGGTCCACACAGACGCCCAGCACATCCGACAAGGTCTGGCTCAGCCAGTTATTCACCACCATTCCACCATCCACCCGCAGGGTGGTCGGCCGGGTGCCACAATCCGCCGCCATAGCATCCAGCAAATCCCGCGATTGATAACACACGGCCTCCAGCCCCGCGGTGACCACCTCGGCAATCCCAGTATCACGGGTCAACCCCATTAAGGCTCCCCGAGCATGGGGGTCCCACCACGGTGCGCCCAAGCCAGTAAAGGCCGGCACCAGATACACGCCTCCGGCAGAACCGACGCGGCGGGCCAGGGCTTCGGTTTCTCTGGCATCACGGATCAAATTCAAGCCATCTCGTAGCCACTGAATCGCCGCTCCAGCCACAAAAATAGAGCCCTCCAGTGCATAGGTGGTTTTGCCATTGAGGCGATAGCCCACGGTGGTCAGTAAGCGGTTATGGGATTCCACCGCCTCACCCGTATTCATGACCATAAAGCAGCCGGTGCCATAGGTGCTTTTCACCATCCCCGGAGCAAAACAAGCCTGCCCCACCAACGCCGCCTGCTGATCACCGGCAATACCGGTCACCGGCACCGCCGCGCCCAACAATTCCGGGCAGGTGGTACCGAAATCAGCGGCACTGTCGCGCACGTCGGGCAATACCGATGCAGGCACATTGAATAATGTCAGCAGCTCTTCATCCCAGCATTGCTCATGAATATTGAACAATAAGGTACGCGACGCATTGGTGGCGTCAGTAGCGTGCACCTTGCCACGGGTCAGTTGCCACAACAGCCAGCTATCGATAGTGCCAAAAGCCAACTCTCCGGCTTCTGCACGCTGACGCGCATTGGGGACGTTATCCAGCAACCAGGCCAACTTGGTAGCGGAGAAGTATGGATCCAGCAACAAACCTGTTTTGCTACGCACCTGATTTTCATGACCCTGATCACGCAACGCTTCACAGGTAGACGCCGTACGACGATCCTGCCAAACAATTGCCCGGGCCAACGGGTCACCGGTCTCGCGATCCCACAACACCGTAGTTTCACGCTGATTGGTAATACCAATGGCCACCAATTGCTGCGCTTCTACCCGGGCATTGCGCAAGGCTTGCTGACACATGGCCAAGGTATCATTCCAGATTTCCATGGCGTCGTGTTCCACCCAGCCATCCTCGGGAAAATACTGGCGAAACTCTTTCTGAGCCTGCCCGCAAGCGTGCCCATTGGCGTCGAACACAATCGCCCTTGAACTGGTAGTGCCCTGGTCGATGGAAAGGATATAAGACATGGCTCGTCTAACCTTGTTATGCATATGGGGGTAGAAATCAAACAAATGCCACGAGATAGCATGGAAAGCGTATTTTAAATGAAGACCGGATGACACATTGCACAATAACGGCCAACCCAATAGACCTTATCGGCTACCAGCGGCTTTGTGCAAAGGCCTAAATAGAGGAACATTTAAGCTTTCCCTATTCAATGAAGTTCGTTCACCCGCCCTAGCACATGCTGGCCCTGCTGATCCTTGGGCAAGGTCACGGTAAAGCGGGCACCACCTTGCGGGCTTTCATCCACGCAAATCCCGCCTCCGTGCCAATCCACAATACGTTTCACAATGGACAAACCCAAACCGTACCCACCGCTGGCCCGGTGGCGGCTCTTATCCAAACGGGCAAAGGGTTTAAACACCCGCTCGCGTTCGTGCTCTGGAATCCCCGGGCCGTCGTCATCCACATGAATGAACACCAGATCATCACTCTCCTCAACCCGCATAACAATATGGGATTTAGCGTAGCGCAAGGCATTGGTCACCAAGTTCTGAAGCACCCGATGCAGATAGCGTTCCTCCGCTTCCACTTTGAGGGTCGGGCAAGCGTTGTTCACGGTGATGACCGTTTCATCACGAATGGTTTCCAACTCATCGCGCAGCTGTTCGCACAATTCGCCAATCACCACCGGTTTGAATTCAATATTAGGAGTGCCTTGCTCCAAGCGAGCATAGGTAAGGATTTCGTCAATCAGCTGATCCAGCTGTTCGATATCTTGATCCATAGCATTGAGCTTTTCACGGCGACGCTCCGCCGACTCAATATCGGCAAGCATCTCCAGCCCAAAACGCAACCGCGCCACCGGGGTGCGTAATTCATGGCTCACTGCGCGAGTCATCTCTCGCTGTGACTCAATCAAACGACGAATATGTGCCGTCATACCATTAAAGGTTGCTGCCACCTGCCCAATGGCATCACTGCCTTCGATATTGGCATAGGCTCCCAGGTCCCCACTGCCCAACTGACTCACCGCCTTATCAAGCCTCTTGAGTCGCCGCTGCAGGGGGCTCACCTGTAGATAAGTGGCCAGCGCCACCGCCAACAAGCTGGTAATACCAGCAATCAACAGCAACTCAATAGGAAACCGGTCAAACAAGCTCAGCGGGCCAAGCACCAACAATTTATCGGTTTGTGCCACCGGCGCATAAATCCGGATACTGGAATCATTGCGAGTACTGTCGTCAAGAGCAATAACCACCTCACGGCGCCCGAGTCGCTGTTCTTGCTCATCATCCAGAGAGACATCATCGCGCTGCAGCAACGTCAGAGGGTAACCGAACTGACGCTGCAAAGTAGTCAACGCCTGATCCCACTCTGATTCTTGGAAATGGGACAAATAATGAAGGATCAACACAGCCGTAGCCCGCGCCTGTTGTTCAGACACCTTGGTCATCCGCGTGTTGATATAGACATCTTCGCCAGGAAGCTGAAACAAGACATCGGCGTAGCCCGCATCGTCATTCAGACGCATCACCACAAGGCCGTCTTCAAGGTGCAAACGTTCCCGATACCCCAGCGCCAGATCATCACTGGAGAGCAGCGCGATCTCGGCACTGAACAGCTTGCTAAGCACCTGACTCCAGCGATCGCGGTCGCCAACCTCATAATGCTGGTAGCCTTCCGCCATCAGAAAGAAGGTGCCCCGGGCCATCTTTTCACGGTACAGGTCGGATCGGTAACTGTTCACCAGCTCCACCGCACCATAGGTGATGGCGCCGATCAAACACAGCGCCAGCAACAAGCCCCCGTAGAGCCTCAGGAAAATACTATTCAAACATCACCCAGCGTCATCCCTGCGCCGCAACGACCAACTCAGCCGTTATATTGCGCCGATTTCCTTGACGAACAGATACCCCTTGGAGCGTACCGTTTTGATGCGCTTGGGGTTTTCTGGATCGTCCCCCACTTTAGGGCGAATCCTGGAAATACGCACATCAATAGAGCGGTCTTGCCCGTCATATTGAATGCCCCGCAGTTTCTCGAAAATTGTTTCCCGTGATAGCACCGTGCCCGCGTTGGACGCTAGCAGCCAGAGCAAATCGTATTCCGCACTGGTAAGATCCACCGAATCGCCGGCCAAAGTCACTTCGCGGGCAGAGTTATCGATCACTAAGGCACCGAATTCCAAGCGTGCCGGTGAATTATCACGCTCACTATCCGTTTCCACTCGACGTAACAAGGCACGGATCCGCGCCAACAACACCCGGGGTTTAACCGGCTTGGCCACGTAATCATCGGCGCCCATTTCCAAGCCCAGCACCTGATCCATATCATCGGTGCGAGCGGTAAGCATGAGAATGGGATTCTTATAGGCACTGCGCACTTCACGGCATACCGTCAGGCCGTCGGCACCGGGCAGCATCAAATCTAGCACCACCAGATCCGGCTGATCCGCACGAATACGGCGAATAGCTTCTTCACCGTCGCTGACTACCGTCACACCAAGGCCATTGCTTTGCAGGTATTCACAGGTTAAATCGGCAAGACGCTCATCGTCTTCTACGATCATGATGGCTGGCGGGTTATCCTGCACAGTTGTCATCCCGTCCTTATCCTTCTTGAAATTTGTATCGTTATTGTCGTTTTGTTCCAACGCCAACCCGGCAAACTGTAACAAACGTATCTCTATCGTATGTTTATACGCATACGCGTTGTACACGGCAACCTCTCAGGCGGCTCATCATACAGACAACAACGCCCCTGTGGTTTTCCCATACTTCTCCCAATATAGACGCCTTACATACAACAATCTGCAAGAGCACCCCATTAACAAACACTATATCTAGTGTGGCATGCCCCAAAAAAAAGCCTTCTCAATGCACTCACATTGCCCCACAAGTTATCCACAAGATTTCCCCAGGTGAAGTGCTTGCAAATAATCAAGCACAACTATACCTTGTACCAGAGTCAGGCGCGCACCCCAACATGTTGGGTTTTTATAAAGCTAACGCCTCCCCAAGACAAAGCAGTCTATCGCACCGGAAAGTGCAATCTCATCAGCGATTTAGCACTTTCCTGACAAGCAAGGGGGAAAATTACGTCATGAATAAGACACAACATCTTGTGGTTCGTGCGCTCACGACCCCACCATGCATTACCTAAAACACGATTTAACGCGCCATGGCCGTACGGCCATGGCGTTTTGCGTAGTGAAGCCGCCAGGTTCACAGCACACAAACACAGACAGCTAAAGCACAAACAATGGAGAGGGCACCATGCAGACGGATATGAGCCAGAACCCACAGAACGCTGGCTCCCCTGCCAGCGACAGCAACGATCAGGACCAGAGCATTGCCAGCACAGCGCCCGGCCAGCTACGCGTCATCAAGCGCAATGGCAAGGTCGTGGGCTACGATGACGACAAGATCACCGTTGCCATTAGCAAAGCTTTCCTTGCTGTCGAAGGCGGCACCGCCGCTGCATCGTCCCGCATCCATGAAACCGTAGCTCGCCTTACCGAGCAGGTCTCCGCCACCTTCAAACGTCGCATGCCTTCCGGCGGCACCATCCACATCGAAGAAATTCAAGATCAAGTTGAACTAGCCCTAATGCGCAACGGCGAACAGAAAGTCGCCCGTGATTACGTGCTGTATCGCGAACAGCGAGCCTCCAAACGCGCTGCCGAACAGAAAAGCACAGACCTGCCCGCACCGACTCACCAAGTGGATATGTCTGTCACCATGGAAGACGGAAGCAAAGCACCGCTGGACATGGCACGCCTTGAGCACCTGATCCGCGCAGCCTGTTCCGGCCTGGAAGACGTGAACGCCGACAAGATCATCACTGAAACCGTGAAGAACCTGTACGACGGCGTCTCCATCCACGACGTGAACACCTCCATGGTGATCACCGCCCGCACCATGATCGAAGTGGAGCCGAACTATTCCCAGGTGACCGCTCGCCTGCTGATGGACAAAATCCGCGCCGAAGCACTGCAGTTTCTGCGCGTGGCCGAACGTGCCAGCCACGATGAAATGAATGCCCTCTATAGTGATGCATTGAAAGCCTACATCAGCAAAGGCATCGAGCTGGAGCTGCTGTCTCCACAACTCGCCGAGTACGACCTGGACAGGCTGGGCGCCGCCCTGGATGGCAATCGCGATCTGCAGTTTTCCTACCTGGGCCTGCAAACCCTGTATGACCGCTACTTCATTCACCATAACGACACCCGCATCGAACTACCCCAGTGCTTCTTTATGCGTGTGGCCATGGGCCTGGCAGCGGAAGAAGATAACCGTGAAGCGCGCGCCATCGAGTTCTATAACCTGCTATCCAGCTTCGATTACATGAGCTCCACGCCGACCCTGTTCAACGCCGGCACTCTGCGCCCGCAGCTATCCAGCTGCTACTTGACCACCGTGCCGGATGATCTACACGGCATCTACGGCGCCATTCAAGATAACGCCATGCTCTCCAAGTTTGCCGGCGGGCTGGGTAACGACTGGACCCCCGTGCGCGCACTGGGCGCTTACATTAAAGGCACCAACGGCCGCTCACAGGGCGTGGTTCCTTTCCTTAAAGTGGTCAACGATACCGCCGTGGCCGTTAACCAAGGCGGCAAGCGCAAAGGCGCCGTCTGTGCCTACCTGGAAACCTGGCACATGGACATCGAAGAGTTTCTGGAGCTGCGTAAAAACACCGGTGATGACCGTCGTCGTACCCACGATATGAACAGCGCCAACTGGATTCCCGACCTGTTCATGAAACGCGTGATTAACGAGGAAGACTGGACTCTGTTCAGCCCCAACGACACGCCAGACCTGCACGACCTGTACGGTGAGGCATTCGAAAAAGCGTATACAGAATACGAAGCCAAAACCCGCAGCGGCGAACTGAAACTGTTCAAGCGACTGCCCGCCATCAACCTGTGGCGCAAGATGCTCTCCATGCTGTTTGAAACAGGCCACCCTTGGTTCACCTTTAAAGATCCGTGCAACCTGCGCAGCCCGCAGCAGCACGTGGGCGTAGTGCACTCCTCCAACCTGTGCACCGAAATCACCCTGAACACCAACCAGGAAGAAATCGCCGTATGTAACCTGGGCTCCGTAAACCTGGCCCAGCACGTGGACGAAAACGGTCTGAATATCGAAAAACTGCAAAGCACCATTAACACCGCCGTGCGCATGCTCGATAACGTGATCGACATCAACTACTACAGCGTGCCCCAAGCGAAGCGTTCCAACATGAAGCACCGCCCGGTGGGCCTGGGCATCATGGGCTTCCAGGACGCACTGTATAAGCAGGGCATCAGCTATGCTTCCAGCGATGCGGTGACCTTCGCCGATACCTCCATGGAAGCGGTGAGCTACTACGCCATCCAAGCCTCCGCCAAACTGGCGGAAGAACGCGGTGCCTACCAGACCTTCGACGGCTCCCTATGGAGCCAGGGCATATTGCCCATCGACTCCATCGATATTCTGGTCAAGCAACGTGGCGAAGATTACTGCAAGGTGGACCGCAGCCAGACCCTGGACTGGGACAGCGTGCGCGCCATGGCCAAGAAAGGCATGCGCAACTCCAACGTGATGGCCATTGCACCGACAGCAACCATCGCCAACATCACCGGGGTTTCTCAGTCCATTGAGCCCACGTACCAAAACCTATACGTGAAATCGAACCTGTCCGGCGAATTCACCGTGGTCAACCCTTACCTGGTTAAGGCGCTTAAAGAACGCGGCCTGTGGGACAACGTCATGGTCAACGACCTGAAATACTACGATGGCTCCGCACAACCCATCGAACGTATTCCGGCGGACCTGAAAGAACAGTTCCGTACCGCCTTCGAAGTGGAACCGCGCTGGTTGGTAGAAGCAGCAAGCCGTCGCCAGAAATGGATCGATCAGGCTCAATCCCTGAACCTGTACATTGCCGAAGCGAACGGCAAGAAGCTGGACGTGACCTACAAAATGGCCTGGTTGCTGGGTTTGAAAACCACCTATTACCTGCGCGCCATCGGTGCCACCCAGACCGAAAAGTCCACCATCAGTGATGGCAAATTGAACCAGGTTTCCTCCGGGCCAGAAACGCCGGCTGAATTCAATCAGGCCGCCGACGTACCCAAAGCTTGCTCCATCGACGAACCTGACTGCGAAGCCTGCCAATAAGAGACGCTCGCACGCTATCACGCGCCATGCAGCACGCATTTTCCTGCGTACCCACATGAAACGTGAAGCGTGCACGCTGGCATAAAGAATACGCAAGCGGTGAATCAACACCACCAAACTTGTAATGGAATATGGAGAGAACACATGCTGAGCTGGGACGAATTCAATGCGCAAGAGACGCCTGTCGCCAAACCGCAGCCCACACCCGCAACGCCGCCGGAACCTAAGGCGGTATCTGACCAAGCGTCACCTGAAGCTAAAGCACCGGGAACGGGAAGTACTGCGGATGATGGAATCGAGCAGCAGCGACGAGACAACACCGCCGCCGCCCGAGCCGCCTCAGACGCGGTAGCCCGCGCCCAGGCCTCCGTGGCCAAGATGGACATAGAAGACGGCGTTGCCGAACTGGAAGGGGCCGCTGGCCGCGTAGAAGTTGACGACAAGCGCATGATCAACTGCCGCGCCGATCTGAACCAATTAGTTCCCTTCAAATATGACTGGGCCTGGCAGAAATACCTGGATGGCTGCGCCAACCACTGGATGCCTCAGGAAGTGAACATGAACGCCGACCTGGCGTTGTGGAAAAAGGCCGATGGCCTCACCGACGACGAGCGTCGCATCGTCAAGCGTAACCTGGGTTTCTTTGCCACTGCCGACTCCCTGGTGGCCAACAACTTGGTGCTGGCCATCTACCGCCTAATCACCAATCCAGAATGTCGCCAGTACATCCTGCGTCAGTCTTTTGAAGAAGCCATCCACACCCACGCTTACCAGTACTGCATCGAATCACTGGGCATGGATGAAGGCGAAATCTTCAACATGTACCAGGAGATTCCGTCCGTAGCCAAGAAGGCCCAGTGGGGCATCCAGTATACCCGAGACCTATCCGACCCGGAGTTCACTACCGGCACCCCGGAAACCGACAAAGCACTGCTGGAAAACCTGATCGCGTTCTACTGCGTACTGGAAGGCATCTTCTTCTACTGCGGCTTCACCCAAATTCTGTCCATGGGTCGCCGCAACAAAATGACCGGCGTGGCCGAACAGTTTCAATACATTCTTCGTGACGAATCCATGCACGTGAACTTCGGCATCGACGTGATCAACCAGATCAAACTGGAAAACCCGCACCTGTGGGATGCCCAGATGCGCGACAAAGCCACCCAGATGATTCTGGAAGGCACCGAGCTGGAAATTCAATACGCCCGCGACACAATGCCACGCGGTGTACTCGGCATGAATGCCGCGATGATGGAAGAATACCTGCAGTTCATCGCCAACCGCCGCCTGGCCCAACTGGGCCTGCCAGAACAGTTCAAAGGCGTGAACAACCCGTTCCCGTGGATGAGCGAAATCATGGACCTGCGTAAAGAGAAAAACTTCTTCGAAACCCGGGTCACAGAATATCAGGTGGGCGGCGCACTCTCCTGGGAATAACAGTGTGAGTGTGTGAGTTGCCATTAGAGAGGGCACGTTTGCCATTAGACGGTAACGTGCCCTCTTTTTATATCAATAACTTACAGATTTCTTGCCATTAGAGGATCTTTAGCAGCCTCGCACCACCCTTCGCCTCAACATCCAGCCAGTGAAAAGAGGAGCCGCAAATGTCAATCGCATTAGTAAAAGAACAAATTCAAGAATTTTTGGCGGATGACACGCCCGAGGTGCTGGCAATTCGTGGAGACTGGGGAGTAGGTAAAACCTTTACTTGGAATACCTTTCTTACTGCTGCCGCAGAATCACAGTCTGTCTCACTTGACAACTACTCATACGTATCCTTGTTTGGCATCAATTCACTTGAAAATTTTAAGTTTTCAATTTTCGAACAGGTAGTTGATGTTAAGGACATAAACCATAAACCAAGCCTAGAATCCTTCAGGAAAAGCACGGAAAAAATCAGTAAATCACTGGGAAGGAAGGCCGTTCGCACAATTCAAGGCCTCCCTTATGCCAAAGACCTTTCCCCTGTTTTTGAGGCCATATCCTTTCTATCTTTAAGAAAAACACTTATTTGCATTGATGACATTGAAAGAAAAGGTGATTCATTAAAAATAAAGGACATACTAGGCTTAGTCTCTTTACTCAAAGAACAAAAAGACTGCAAAATAGTTTTGATATTAAACAACAAATCGCTATGTGATAACGAAGAAAACGAGCTTAACAAATATCGAGAAAAGGTTATCGACATTGATCTCGTTTTTTCCCCTTCAGCGAAAGAGTCTGCCCAAATCGCCATACCTGAATCCATACCAAACAGCGAACAAATATCAGAACTCACAACAAAACTGAACATAAACAACATACGAATTATCAGAAAGATCCTCAGGCTAGCAGAAAAGCTTCCCTCAATACTTTCCGACTATGAACCGGGGGTAATAAATCAGGGGCTTCACAGCTTAATATTATTTTCATATTCATATTACCAAGGAGGGAACCCCGACGTTCCTCCATTCGACTACATAAAGAATATAGGCGGAAAACTCTGGGGCATCGGGAACGACAAAGCGACAGCAGAAGAAGTCGCATGGAATGACTTTCTGTCAGGCTACTCGTTAAAAGATATAGATGCATTCGATCTTGAAATAGCCAAAGCTGTTGAAAAGGGAGTTTTCAACAAGCCTACCCTAAAAAAAGAAGCAGAAAAAATTAACGAAAAATTTATAGCCCGAAAATCAGAAGCCTCAATATCAAAAGCCTGGAATAAATATCACTTCACATTCGAAGACAATGAATCAGATTTGATCGACTCCTTACTTAACAGCTTTAAGACGAACCCCCAGCATATAAGCGTATTAAACCTTAACGGAACCGTTGATTTACTTAGAGACCTTGGCTACAACAAAGAAGCCAACGAAATCATCGAGCTATACATAGCCGAATTTCAAGACAAAAGAGAAACCTTCGATCTAGACACGACCCCTTTTTCAGAAAGGGTAAATGACAAGACCCTGCTTCAAAGATTCAAAGAGGAACACGAGAAAATCAACGATGACAGAGATCCAGATCAAGTCCTTGATACTTTCGTAAATAACAACGCCTGGAAAAGAGAAGACATAATACTTTTATCACGGGCAACGGCCGAGCAGTACTACAAAATTTTTAAAAAAACAAAAGGCGAGAAATTACCAAGCTATATCCGAGCCTGCCTTCGCTTTGAGCGAATCGCTAACATTGGTGATAACGAGAAAGTGATAGCCCAAAATGCCCGCCAAGCTCTAACCAGAATAGCAAAAGAGAGCAAACTAAATGCACTTCGAGCAAAACGGTTTGGAATCAGCCTCAATACAGATCCCCCTGAAAGCCAATAAGTGTAGTGATCTAATGAATCCGGACACCAACTTAGGTAGTAAAATTATCACCTTAAGCGAGGTGTCAGATGACCAGGAAATGACGTTCCTTTACTCCTGAGTTCAAGCCCGCTTGGTGCTAGATCAAGGTTATACTTTACCCAAGGCCAGAGCATTGCCCAATTTACTCACTGGGCCCCATTTCTGAATTCTCCTTTCGACTCTTCCATAGGCACAGATAAGCGCGCTATAGTCCATAAATATACTGAAAACTATATATTCATACGCAAGCAAAGCGTGCTATTCGCAGCTATTCAGCGTTTTGGAAGTTCTGAATTATGCTATCTAATTCAAGTAGTTGCGCGATCTGTGCTTTTTATTATGGCAAGAACTGCGATTTACCTATGGCAAGAAATCGCTAAGTTATTGTTTTTACTAGAGGTGGAGTGATACGGGTTCTACCCCGTTTCCACGGACGGTTTTAAAAAGGCGGTAAACTTGCGATCTTGAGCTGCAACCTTGCGCCGCCTTCTTGGGTTGTGGAACCGCTCGATATAATTAAATACGTCAGCCCTTGCCT
>NZ_JBEDTY010000001.1:0-10784 GCF_040119285.1 Alcanivorax sp. | reverse complement strand
CCGCTCGGGCAGATATTTTTGATTATATCGAGATGTTCTATAACAACCGGCGGCGCCATGGTTCTAATGAAAAGCTGTCACCGGTAGAGTATGAAAAGCGTCACCAAGAACGGCTGGGAAGTGTCTAATGAACTGGTGGCGATTCATAGTCTATTAGCTCAGCATTTCGATAACTCAACATGGAGGTGTAAATGGAGGACCTTTTTTTCGACAGTGTCGATAACCTATGGCGGGTGGCTATATCAGCGCCTGTTTTGTATATCACGGTTATTGCTTACATACGCCTATCAGGCAAGCGATCCACCTCGCAAATGAATAATTTCGACTGGATAGTGACGGTTGCAATCGGTTCGCTTGTCGGTTCAGGCATCATTCTCAAAGACGTTGCGTTAACAGAAGCGTTACTAGCCATTGGGCTATTACTTGCGATGCAATACGTAGTCACAAAGGCTGTTGTCCACAGCGAAAGGATTGCTGCGCTGGTCAAAGCGAGCCCGAGATTATTGGTTTACGAGGGTGAGTTACTTGAAAAAGCCCTGTTGCAAGAACGGATCAGCGAAAAAGAGGTTCTCGCCGCAGTTCGTGAACATGGATTGCAAAGTCTTGCTGAAGTCAGAGCTATGGTTCTGGAGACTGATGCCTCGCTTAGCGTACTATCGCGAAACACTACCGGCCAGCACCGGGCGGAAGCCTATAATGAGGTAACTGGCTGGCCTAAATGAACCGATTAGGGGGTTGTCGCGATTTATTAGTGAAGTCTCAATAGCGCACCCTTTTATTTCTCCAGCGCTTGGTAAGCCTCTGTCGTGAAAACCGGGGCACAGCTTTTTTGTGTCCAGGGTCTCTTATTGCGCCTGATGGCCTTGTTTTAGTGGTCATCAGGCACACTGCGCTTAGAACAGAAACACACGTTTTGCCCCCAATAAGTTGTGTAACCCCGCCAAGACATACGGGCGATGGGTGTTCTTGGCCAGGGCACGATAGCGAGCCTTGTTATAGTCAAACATGCCTTTATTCTCCCGCAAGGGATGCCCAATTTTGGCTCGAACACTGGCTTTGATGGTTGCGCACTTCTGCACCACCTTCGACATCGTGGTGAGTTTGTCGGGGCGTTCAGCGATAGTCCTCTGAACCCTTTCGGCTCTTATGTTTGTCGTGTTTCTGGGCGCTTAGTAACCAGCATCTCCGCAGACCTGTTTTTCTTTGCTATGCAGTAGCGGGTGGTAATCGTCATGTCATGCTCATTGGCAGCGGGGCACGGGTGTGAACCAGACCAATCGCGTGATCGACACCAATAAGGCACGTCTAAGGCACTTCAAGCCAAAGGCTGCTTTCTATGGGGCGGACCATTGGACGCTATAGGTCTGGCCTGGATCTGTGCGGTGGCCATGAACCGCAATGGCTGACTTGTCATATCCGAGAGTTCGCTGGCTCGTCACTGGAGGGGGGCGGTTTACCATCAAGAGGCTCCACTTTTTGCAATGATTTACCCGTTCTTGCTTGGTTATGCCGATGTTCTCACCACGCTTTATCTTTCTGGCCTTTTAGACGGGCCCACCTTCGCTGGGGCGCTTTTCAGGTGGGTAGGCTACACCTGAAAAGCCTCGAACCTTTGTGCTCTTTAGGATTGGTGGCTTCGGTTCGAGCCGGCACCAAAGGGATGAGGTATCGGGTTGATTGATTTAGGTAACAGAGTAATCCGTTCTCAGTATAGATATCTCTTTAGAAACCAGTCGCCTTAGCTTCTCAAACCATCAACATATCAATCAATTGCAATGATAACTGATTCAGTGAGTGAGGAGACTGGCCATTGGGGGTTATTGACATTTGGTTGTTTGACCAAATATTATTGAGGCCTACAGCCTACAGGCAACCCGTTTTTGGAGGAATTATGACTTCTGTGCCAATCCAACCGCGTAAAGTCGCATTCGATGTTTCGTCAGTTCCACGGCATTGGAATGGCGGTGACCCCGTATTGACCCGGTTTTTTGACGCCTTGTCAGTGCATTTTCCTGAAGGGGAGCGCTTCTTTATCCAGTCTGTGCGTAACTTCCAAGATCAGGTGACAGATAGCCGCCTGCGCGAGGATATCCGTCACTTCATCCGGCAAGAGGGCCAGCACGGGATTGTCCATGATCGTTTCAATGACGTTATGGAGAATCAGGGTGTGGACGTGGATAAGGTGACTGCGAACCTAAGGACTTTTATCCGCACTACACAAAAGTACTTGCCTAAAAAGTACCAATTAGCGATGACAGCAGCCTTTGAGCACTTCACTGCAACCCTTGGTGAGGCAATGGTTAGCGAGGATTCTAATATGTTTCAGGAGGCTGACCCGGTTATGCGCGCGCTCTTCCTGTGGCATGGGGTAGAGGAAGTAGAACACAAGGCTGTGGCCTATGATCTCTATCAAAGTGCTGGTGGTGGTGGTTATCTGACCCGAGCGTCAGCGCTAATTGTGGCTACCTTGATGGTTCATCTTGTCGTAGGCCCAGTGTTCTGGAATATGCTCAAACTTGACGGTGCTACGCGAAAGCCGGGTGTGATTCTGCGAGGCCTTAACAAGCTGTATGGCCGAAAAGGAATTCTTACCGGAATGTTGCCTGAGTTTTTGGATTGGTTTCGTCCAGGGTTTCATCCGTGGGATACAGGTATGCCGGAAAAGGTAGCGGCTTGGCTTGCGGAGTATGAAGAGCATGGTGACCCGATGCAGGCTTCGGAGACAATTTACGGTCCTGTTCCCCTAAAAGTGGTGGCCTAATGCAGAAAAGAAAGCCGGAGGACGCTGGATGAGTAATCCCGGAGACAATAAGCATACCCATAGGCCGGGGCGTCACTGTGGTAGCTCAGCCATCAGGGATTTGCTCGAATTTCATGGGCTTAATTTGACTGAGGCTTTCTGTTTTGGGTTAGGCGAGGGGCTTGGTATTACCTATGTGGAAATACCAAACTCCGATACCCCTTTTATTGTTCATGTCCGCTCAATGGGTTTTGAAGAAACGGTATTCTCAACACTGGGCGTGCCGTTTCGCTGGGAATCTTGGCAGGATAAAGACGAAGCTGCGCAGGCGTTGGATGTATATCTTGATGCTGGGCGTCCTGCGCTATTATTGACCGATATATATCACCTTCCTTATTTTAAAAGTAGTACCCACTTTCCCGGCCATGCAATTGTTGCTTGGCAGCGGACTGATGATGGGGAAATGATTCTGGTGAGTGATACCGAGCGGCCTGAGCTTCTTGAGGTGCCGCGCGATAAGTTAGCCCTAGCGCGCTTTTCTTTGACGCCCCCTTTTATTCATCACGGATCTCTGTTCGCGCCGGAAAATATCTCGGTTGAAATCTCTCCCGAGCAGGTCAAGGGTGCGATTATTCGTAATGCTCAAACGCTAAAGAAAGGTAATGATAATCAGGGCATTAAAGCACTGGATACCTGGATAAATGATCTCCATCGTTGGAAAGGCTTTGAGAAATGGCCTTGGTTACTGCGTTTTGCGTATCAAGTGATAGAGAAGCGTGGCACTGGCGGCGGGGGTTTTCGGACTATGTACGCAGAGTTTATAGAGGAGGCAGAGGAGGTAGTCCCCGAACTGAAAAAAATGGGCCTCTCTGATTTGATGCGCGACTCTGCCAGTGCATGGTCTGCTTTGGCTGATTGCCTTCGATTGGGTTCTGAAAGTGAGACCTTTCCCACTGAGATGATCAATGACGCCATAATCAAGGTAAGAGAAGCAGAGTTGCGGTATGTGGACGCCGCGTTGACATTATGAAGAAAGAAAGTTGCTAATATGACGGCTGTAAATTCAATATCCAAAGATCTTCTTGCCGCGAGTGGTTTTTTTGGTGCCTCGCATCCCTTGTTTGGGGCTTTCGGAATCGAGATGGAAGACGTTGCCCCTGACGGGGTAGTTATGAGCATGCCCTGTGTGGCTGATACTTGTGATAGCAGCGGTGTGCTACATCGTGGTGCAATTGCTACATTGATGGATACGACTTGTGGTTTAGCGATTTTTATTCGTCTAGGGGATATGCGGCCAATCGCCACTATCGACCTACGTGTCGATTTCATCACTATGCCAAGTATTAATGAGGCGGTTTATTGCAAAGTCGTATGCTTTGCTATTGAAGGTGATATGGCTTATGTCCGTGGAGAGGCATTCGGCCGTTCTGGAGGTGATGTGTTGGCCTCAGTTTCCGGCAGCTTTGCGATTGGAACGTTAGGCCCTTCGTTTGATAAACCAATTGCAAAAGAAAAAGATAATAAAAAAGATGTGCCGAAAGAGGAGACGGGGGAAGTTGGCCCTGGCATAAGAACTGAGGCTCCTGTTTCCCATAATGTACTTTCTGATGAATCACCGTACTCGAAATTTCTCGGTATATGGTTAGGTAATAATGATGGCGTGAAAACGTACGAAATGTCGTTTCGCGATAAACACGTCGGTAATCCTTTAATCAAAACTTTCCACGGCGGTATCTTGGCCAGCTTTGCAGAGATCGTTGCTGGAAGCTATTTGACATCAAATAATGCCATTAATGATAAGACGGTATGCTCAAGCATGACCTTCGATTATCTCAGGCCTGCCTTCGCCGGAACATTGCGAGCCGAACCAAGAATTATTAGAGAAGGTAGACGCTTCATTATCGTTGTCGTGGACCTCTTTATTGAAAAAAATAAAGTTTCACAGGGTCGGTTTATATACAAGAGAGCCTTGGAAACAATCTAAGTCATTACAATAAAATTTTCTTAAATCCTCAATGGAGCCCCCTGTCATGCATATTTCCCAGACCTTGCGTCGTGCTGTTCAGTTAAATGGAGAAGGTACGGCCACTATTTTTGCTGGCCGTCGACAAACCTGGAAGAAGTTTGAGGATCGTGTCGCACGCCTTGCAAATGGTCTGATAGGTCTGGGGGTTGATTTGAGCGATAGGGTTGCGATCCTGTCGCTGAACAGTGACCGCTATATGGAGTATTTTTATGCGGTTCCTTGGGCAGGAGCTGCGGTAAATCCTATCAATATTCGCCTCGCTCCGCCGGAAATTGCTTTTACGGTAAATGACTCAGGGTCGAAGGTGTTGTTCATTGATGACACCTTTTCAGCGATGCTGCCGATACTCAGACCGCAGCTTGAATCAATAAAGCATGTGATTTTTATTGGTGATGGTGAGTGCCCGGAAAATTGTATTGATTATGAGTCGCTTATTGTTCAATCCGAGCGAATGAGGGATGTGGATGCGGGTGGTGACGACCTGGCCGGTCTTTTCTATACCGGGGGGACTACGGGACGCTCGAAAGGGGTAATGCTTAGTCATGACAACCTGGTTTTCAACGCACTCAATGTCGTGGCAGAAATGGGGTATGACCGTGACAGCGTCTATATGCACGCTGCTCCCATGTTTCATCTGGCTGACATGGCCAGTACTTTTGCTGTGACCTTGGCAGCAGGAACCCATGGAATTGTTCCTCGTTTTGATGTTGATGAAGTTTTGTCGTTCATAGAAAAAGAAAAAATCACCGATGCGTTGCTGGTACCAACCATGGTCAATCTTCTCGCCTCCTCGGGGCGTATTGCTAATTACGATGTAAGCAGCATAAAGCGCATGCTTTATGGGGCCTCACCGATGCCGGAAGCGGTATTGATAAGCGCGATGGAACAAATGCCGACAGCCTCGTTCGCCCAAGGCTATGGACAGACAGAAGCTTCGCCAATCATTACTACGCTTGCTCCTGAATTTCATGTTGTCGGTGGCGAAAAGTTGCGGAGTGCTGGGCGTGCGGCCTTGGGCGTTGAAGTAATGGTTGCAGATGAAAACGATGAAGAAGTATCCCGTGGCACAGTAGGCGAAATCTGTGTACGCGGAGGAAATGTTATGCGTGGTTACTGGGGGATGGAATCAGCGACGAAAGAAACTCTGCGCAACGGATGGTTGCATACAGGGGATCTTGCTTACATGGATGAGGACGGTTTCGTTTTCATTGTTGACCGTGCCAAAGATATGGTTATTAGTGGCGGTGAGAACATTTTCTCAGTTGAAGTAGAAGGCGCCATATATAGTCATTCATCGGTACAAGAATGCGCAGTGATCGGGATCCCGGACGAAAAATGGGGGGAGGCTGTTCATGCGATAGTGGTGTTATGCGAAGGAAGTAGTGCCAGTGAAGCGGATATCATTGAGCACTGCAGAGAAAAAATAGCTGGTTATAAGGTGCCTCGTTCGATTGAGTTTCGGAGTGAGCCGTTACCCATCAGTGGGGCAGGAAAAGTATTAAAAAATGAACTTCGATCCCCTTACTGGGAAGATAAGAGTATGCGGGTTAACTGAGTTGAGTTTCTCGCCCGTATCACGAAACAAATAATAGCTTGGAGACTTCCGTGAATCTGGATTTCAGCGAAGAAGAAAAGAAATTTCGTGAAAGCATCAGGCAATGGATGGTTGAAAATGTGCCTGAAGATGTTCGCAGCTGCACCGCCCGTGGGGCGATGCCGGATAAGAGCATGCAGCAACGCTGGGAGCGTTTGCTTGGAAGCGAAGGCTGGCTAACAACTACTTGGCCAGAACAATATGGTGGCCCTGGCTGGACCGCAACTCAGCGCTATATTTTTGATCTAGAGCGGGCTTTGGCTGGTGCGCCACCGACAAGCCCTTTTGGGGTGGCCATGGTTGGGCCGGTACTTTATACCTTTGCCTCTGAAACACAAAAGGAGCGTTGGCTGCCGGGCATTCAAAGTGGCGAAACGCTCTGGTGCCAAGGATATTCCGAACCTAATGCGGGTTCGGATCTGGCCTCGTTGAAAACTCGTGCCACGCTTAACGGTGACCATTACCTGGTAAATGGCCAGAAGATCTGGACGACTCAGGCACACTGGGCGGACATGATGTTCTGTCTAGTGCGTACAGATAACACCGTGAAACAACAACAGGGCATCTCATTCCTCCTGATCGACATGAAAACGCCTGGGCTTGAGGTGCGACCGATTTATTCGATCGATGGACATCACCACCTTAACGAAGTGTATTTCACAGATGTGAAAGTGCCGGTGGAAAACCTTGTGGGACAGGAAGGGATGGGATGGACCATCGCTAAGTTTCTGCTTACCCACGAGCGCACGACTATTGCTGGCGTGGCTGATATTCACTATGAAATAAATCGTCTGAAATCAGCCATGGAAAGTCTGCCCACTGAAAATGAGCGGCAGCAGTCTAAACGGCGGTTGGCAACTCTGGAAATAGACTTGATGGCATTGGAGTACACCAATTTTCGTACCGTAGCTGCGACCGATGAGGGTAAGCCCTTTGGGCCAGAGTCTTCAGGGTTGAAAATTAAAGGCACCGAATTACAACAAAGAGTTTCGCAGGCGATGGTCGAGATCGGTGGGTTGATGTCTCTACCTTGGGATAATGAGCAACCGATTGGTGATGAAGTCTTTAATCAAGCCAGCCGCCGCTATAACTTCCTGCGTGCTTGTACTATCTATGGTGGATCTAACGAGATTCAGAAAAACGTATTGGCAAAGATGCTGCTCGGATTGTGAGGTGAGGCATGGATTTCAAGTTACCTGAAAACACCACGATGATTGCCGATACGGCGCGCCGTTATCTAAAAGATAATTACTCGTTCGATACCTATGTTGCTCAGCTTGATAAAAGCAACCACTTGGACGTAGGCCGCTGGCAGACAATGACAGATTTGGGTTGGTTTGGTCTTCCCTTTGCGGAATCTGTTGGCGGATATGGTGGTTCGCTTCTGGACGTAGCCGCGATAGTACAGGAGATGGGTGCCTCGCTGTGCCTTGACCCTTTTGTCGATTTGATCGTTTCTCCAGGCAAGTTGCTGGAGTACGCCAATACATCAGCTTCCTTATCTCTACTTGATCAAATTATTGCTGGTGAAGCACGAATCGCTTGTGGGCTCTATGACCGACATGCCGGTTATCGCGTGCTGAATCCCTCCTTGAGGCTGAACGGCGGGAGACTGTCAGGGCAGAAGCATATTGTGTCTGATGGTGGCTGTGCGGACACCGTACTACTGTCTGCCATGTCCGGCGATGAGTTGGTTATTGTCGTATTACCTTTTGATGCCTGCGATGTTGAACGATATCGATTGCTGGACGGAAGCCGTGCGGCCAGTTTGACTCTCGATGATGTGGAGATCGATGAGGATATGATTTTGTGTCGCGGGGATGCAGCAGAACAGGCTGTTACTGCCTGGTTCGATTATCTCTGCGCGCTGGATTGCGCCCGAATGTATGGGGCATGCCGTGAAGTTTTTCAGTCCACTCTGGAATATGCTCGCACCCGAAAGCAGTTTGGTACTGCCATTGGCAGTTTTCAGGTAATACAACATTACCTTGTCGATATTTTTATCGACCTCCAGCAGCTTGAATCGATGCTCTTGATGGTATCGGTGAAAGGGGAAAGCGACTGCACTTCCGAACGTAGTCGTGCTACGGCGGCGGCAAAGGCTTACTACGCAAGCCAGGCTGTCCTTATAGCTCAGCAAGGCATCCAGATACATGGTGGCGTAGGGGTAACTGAAGAACTGAATGTTGGGCACTATTTTCGCCTAATTACGCATTGTTCATTGAGCCATGGTGACCGGGAACATCACATAACGCGCTTTAGTCAGGCAGGAGATAATGCACATGGAGGCATTTGATTTCGTTGTTGTGGGCGCCGGTTCTGCCGGTTGCGTGCTTGCCAATCGTCTAAGCGAGAGCGGGCAATACTCCGTGTGCCTTATTGAAGCAGGCCCTCATGACAATAGTGGCTTCGTGAATATTCCCTTTGGCGTCATTGGTTTGATCAAAAAAGGCAAGCGAAACTGGGGTTACGACACAGCGCCGCAGAAACATCTTGATAATAGAAGTCTCTATTGGCCCCGTGGGAAAACACTGGGTGGCAGCAGTTCAATTAATGCTATGGTCTATATTCGTGGACAGAAGCAGGATTATGATGATTGGGCGGCGGCGGGAGCGTCTGGTTGGGCATGGAAGGATGTGCAGCCTGTTTTCAACGCGCACGAGAACAACGAAGAATACCCTAAAGATAGTTGCCATGGTGTTGGCGGGCCACTGAACGTAACCCGGGTGAAGGATATTAATCCCTTGACCCCTACGTTTATCCGGGCGGGAGAGGAGCTGGGTTATCCCCGTAATGATGATTTTAACGGGCCAGATCAAAAAGGCTTTGGGCGGTTTCAGGTAACACAGAAAGACGGGCGGCGCTGGAGTTCAGCGCGCGCCTTTTTGGACCCAGCACGTGGCCGGAAAAACCTGACAATAATGACTGATATTCAGGTCAGAAGAGTGCTGCTGGATGATGGCCGGGCCATTGGGGTTGAAATACGTGACGGTGATGGGAATGTCACGAAAATAGGCGCACATAAAGAGGTCGTTCTCTCAGGTGGTGCGATCAATACTCCTCAGTTGCTTATGTTGTCGGGTATCGGTGATAAAAAACACTTAAATGAAGTCGGGATCAATTGTCTACACCATTTACCGGAGGTTGGCGCTAATCTTCAGGATCATCTGGATATGACGGTCATGATAAAGGATCGAAGTCGGCAGTCCATTGGAATGTCGCCTTTCTTTTTGCCTCGATTGATTAGTGCTTTCTACCAATATTTCCGCCATCGGCGCGGATTTTTGGCCAGTAATGCTGCAGAGGCAGGAGCCTTTATTAGTTTGCTCAGCGATGAGGATCGGCCCGACGCGCAGTTTCATTTTTTGCCGGCTTTCCTTCGTGATCATGGTCGCCAGTTGACGCCGGGTTTTGGTTGCACAATTCATGTTTGTCAGCTTCGACCCAAGAGTCGAGGCTGGATCCGTTTAGCCAGCAGCGATCCATTAGCTGCGCCAGTTATCGATCCGAATTATCTCTCTGACCCTGAGGATATCAGTGTGCTCCGTGAGGGCGTAAAATTGGCAAGGAAGGTCTTCCACAGCAAGTCGTTTCAGTCGGCTTTTGGGGGGGACGATGAGCCGAGCCCAAGCATTGTTAGTGATGCGGATATTGATGCTGATATTCGTCAGCGTGCTGAAACCATTTACCATCCGGTTGGTACCTGTCGAATGGGCAATGATGATAGCGCGGTGGTAGATGTTCGCTTGCGTGTGAACGGAGTGAAGGGTTTACGTGTTGCTGATGCTTCTATTATGCCATTGCTGATCAGTGGTAATACGAATGCACCCTGTATGATGATTGGTGAGCGAGCGGCACAGTTTATCTTTAGCGATATGAAAGGGGCGGGATCTTAAGCTTCCCTCGTAGATTAGCCCCAAGGCCCACAAGGCCTTGGGGCTAAAAGATTTAGTGCGTATTAGGATGAAATGCGCGGCGACAGACGCACAATAAGCACTCTGCTGGCATCGCGTGCGTCGTTTCCGTATACCGGTTGAGCAATATTCCTTCCAGCTATTTACCCCACCTTTCCCTCTCTGATCATCTGATTCAGGGACACTTGTTGATCCCGATTACACTCCCCTCAGAACAGCTGTGCCAGCAAACAGAAGCGTGTTGCCACTGAAACAGACTTGTAGCCCTCTGTAATCCCTCGTTTTAAAAGGTTTTTGAGTGACGGTGACATACTGTAAGCAGATTGAGGCAGTGGCGACGGATATGTACTCGGTGATGGAGCTGGAAGAGGTCTTGGTGCTGCTGTAATCCCCCCGAAAATTAATCGAGGTTTTGAGTAGAGACTTTTACACTGATCGCACAAGGAGCGAATGATGAAGAAGTCTCGATTTTCCGACAGCCAAATCCTGGCGGTCCTGAAGCAACACGAA